>CAYMXK010000213.1:0-8058 GCA_964393915.1 uncultured Prolixibacteraceae bacterium | reverse complement strand
GTTCAGGTTGCAGCCGTACAGAGAGTAATCCCAACCATACCGGCCAATTTTAAAGGAGAGAAAAACATCACCCGTATTGCTGTTGGCAACCTGAACAAATATATTTCAGGCCGTTTCAATAGTTTTGATGAAGCCAGGAAAGAGAGAGACCGCATCAAAAGCAAATACCCTGATGCTTTTATTGTAGTCGTCGACAATGGCATTCCGGTTATGGCTAAAAATTGATTCAAATTATTGACACAAAACTATTTTGGGTAACTTTACAAAAAAATTGAAAATGAAGGGAAAGAAATATATTAAACTCGGATTATTAATGGCTTTTTCCATCTTCGCATTGATCTGGGGACTCAGCTATTTGAAAGGACACGATTTTTTCAAACCGGTAAATTATTACCATGCGGTATACGACAGGGTTGACGGACTGGCAGAATCCAGTATCATCACGGTGAACGGATATAAGATAGGCAGTGTAAAGTCTGTAAAATTTGCCCCCGACCGGAGCGGGAGGCTCATAGTGTCACTGATGATCGACAACGATTTTCAGATACCCCGCAACTCGGTGGCTCAAATTGTTAGCAGCGATATCATGGGAACCAGGGCGGTTAAACTTCTATACAGCGATGAAACCAGTTACCATATTGCAGGCGACACGCTGCTGAGTGATATAGAAAGTGATTTGAAAGAACAGGTCAGCCTTCAGGTATTGCCTTTGAAAACAAAGGCAGAAGAGCTTCTTGGAACCCTTGATTCAGCCATTACCGTCCTCACGGTAATTTTTAATGAAGATGCCCGCAAGAACCTCTCCGAAAGTTTCGAAAACATTAACCAGACGATCGCAAATATTGAAAGGGCATCGGCAGACCTGGCATTGCTGGTGTCAGAGGAAAAAGGGACAATAAGCAGACTAACCAGGAACATGGAGACATTCAGCGGAACATTGAGTAATAACTCTGATAATTTTGAAACAATCCTAAATAACCTTGCGTCATTTTCCGACAGTCTGTCAACCCTTCCGTTGTCATCGATGGCTGACGATATTGCCGGCACAGTTGAAGTTATTAACAATTTGTTGGAAAAAGTCAATTCCGATCAAACCACCCTGGGTTTGCTGTTTAATGATCCCCTGCTTTATAACAATATCACCGATATGACGTCCGGACTGGGTCATTTGCTTACCGATATCAGGGTAAATCCCAAAAGATATGTGCATTTCTCAGCCATCGATATGGGACGCGAAGTGTATATCAACACCGGAGGAACCGACGTGGCGAATGAAAAAAATATCATTTTCAAGGTACACCTGATTTCAACACCCGATCAGATAGCGCTTAATTCACCACTTTTCGAAGGGATTGAAGATGTTGAAGAGCTCGCAGTTAGCGGTGCTTTTACATACATGGCAGGCAGTTTCCCGAATTATGCCGGGGCTGAAAAATTATTGAATACCGCTTACCGTCAATTTCCCGACGCTTCAATTGTGGCATTCAAAGATGGGAAAAATATCCGTCTGGAACGGGCACTAAGACAATTGCGATAGTTATTAACATCAAAGCATTATTAACACTGTAAGTTCAGGAAACATCGCCCCAACACATCCGACATGTTATATATCTTTAAGTCAGTATTTTATTAATAAGGCATTGATTATCAGACAATTAATTTTATAAAAAAAATATCAACCACTAACACGCTGATTACGAAACCAATATACTTTTTTCGAGAAAGTCAAGAGTAAATAAATTTTTTTTTGTACTTTTTTTTCACAAATTTTGTTCGGGGAAATTGAAAAATCATATTTCTTTTTGTCTAACAATTAATCCAGCTTTCCACATATGAGTAACGAGCACAGGACTGCTTGGGACAACTGTCTTCGTATTATCCGAGACAATGTTCCTGCAGGCAGTTTTAAAACATGGTTTGAGCCAATTGTTCCGGTTAAACTGGAAGAAAGGATTCTCACAATCCAGGTTCCGAGTGCATTTTTTTATGAGTATCTCGAGGAACAATTTATAGATATTCTGAGGAAAACCCTCAGGATGGTACTTGGCAACGGAGCCAAACTGGAATATAATGTTGTGATGGGCACCAATCACAACGATATCCCATATACAATTAAATATCCCACCAATAACAATTTCAAAATTCAGAACAAACCGCTTACCTTGCCAATGAGCGCCGAAGAGAAAGCCCCCATAAAAAACCCATTTATCATACCGGGAATTCAAAAGTTACAAATTGATCCTCAGCTTAAACACGAAAACACATTCGAAAATTTCGTAGAAGGGGAATGTAACCGCCTGGCCAGAAGTGCAGGTTATGCAGTAGCCCAGAATCCGGGAGGAACAGCCTTTAACCCGCTGATGATTTACGGAAATTCAGGTCTTGGAAAAACACACCTGGCTCAGGCCATTGGAATTGAGGTGAAGGAAAAATATCCCGACAAAGTGGTTCTTTATGTGAATGCCAATAAGTTCCAGACCCAGTTTACGGAAGCTACACGCAACAACAACCGGAATGATTTTCTGAATTTCTATCAGATGATAGATGTACTTATACTCGACGACGTACACGAATTTTCAGGAAAAGAGAAAACCCAGGAAACCTTTTTCCATATTTTCAATCATCTTCATCAGACCGGCAGGCAACTGATTCTTACTTCAGACAAGCCCCCTATTGAATTAAAGGGAATGGAGCAAAGACTTTTGTCCCGTTTCAAGTGGGGACTTACAGCTGATCTGACCATTCCTGATTTTGAAACCAGAATGGAAATCCTCAAAAGGAAGATATATAAGGACGGTATTGAATTATCGGACGAGGTGCTCGAATATATCGCATCGCACATCACCAACAACATCAGGGAGCTTGAAGGAGCGCTTGTTTCGCTGCTCGCCCAGTCGATGCTCAACAAAAAGGAAATAACACTTGATCTGGCGAGTAAACTCATCAACAAACTGGTAAAAAATTCAAGGAGAGAGCTTTCCATCGAATATATTTCAAAGGTCGTGTGTGATTATTTCAGCATGCCTGTAGAGACACTTCAGGCCAAAACACGTAAACGCGAGGTGGTACAAGCCCGCCAGCTGACCATGTATTTCTCCAAAACAATGACCAAATATTCGTTGGCCAGTATTGGGGCACAAATCGGGAACAAGGACCATGCAACTGTTTTACATGCTTGCAAAACAGTTAATAACCTGAAGGAAACCGATAAAAATTTCAGACATTACGTTGATGAAATAGAGAAAAAATTAAAAATGTAATTTAAGCAGGCCGGCAGCCTGCTTTTTTTATCCATTTCAGGTTTACTCTTATGTCAGACACCTACCATACCATTAATGCGCCTTCTGAAGGATATTTCAAGGACAAGGGGAGCAAGTTCTACTCCTATCTGTATCCGGTGGAGACCGAAGAGGAAATAAAAGAGATACTTCATCTGCTAAAGAAGGAACATTACAGTGCCAGGCACCATTGTTACGCCTGGCGACTCGGGCAGGAAGAGATCAGCTTCCGGGCCAATGATGACGGAGAACCCTCTTCCACGGCGGGAAAACCAATCCTGGGGCAGTTGGTAAGCCATGAGCTGACCAATGTACTATGTGTCGTCGTAAGATATTTCGGGGGGACTCTTCTTGGAGTCAGCGGACTGATAAATGCCTACAGGCAGGCTGCTGCAGAGGCAATAAGAAATGCAGAGACCACAACCCGCATTATTGAACGTGAATTTGAACTGAAATTTTCATACAATGAACTGAATGCCGTCATGCTGATCGTGAAAAACGAAAACCTTGCCCAAACAGAAATTGATCTCAGGGAAAGTTGCCGTCTGAAATTCAGGGTTAGAAAGGCTGAAGCCAGGCGGATTGAGGAGATATTCGCCAATACCTACGGAATCAGCATTAATTCAGTTGACTAACCTAAAACCGTGCCTGTTAATAACTCACTGAAAACTATTGCCATCAGGAACACGCTCAGGATAGCTGCTTTTATAATTTTGTAGTATGGGAATTTACACAACACCGGAATACTCAAAAACGGGTGGTTTTCATCACCAGACGAAAAAAAATTCCTTTTCAATACAACTGCATCTATGGTACTTGCCTGGTATATTCCTGATAAAAAATATTAAGATGATGATACAACATCATGAAAACCAACTATCTGTTAAAGGAAGTTGGTTTTTTTTTGCCTATCACATTAACTAACCCAAAAAAATAATTACAAATATGAAGAAAAGAGACCTGATTTCGATCACCGACTACTCAAAGGAGGAGTATCTGAGGATAATGGAGCTGGCGGCAGAGTTTGAAAAAAATCCCAACCAGGACCTGCTGAAAGGCAAGGTAGTAGCCTCACTGTTTTTTGAGCCCTCGACCCGCACCCGGTTAAGCTTTGAGACTGCTATTTCGCGGCTGGGGGGGCGGATTATCGGTATCGCCGATCCTGGAAGTTCCAGTGTTTCCAAAGGGGAGACGCTGCACGACACCATCCGGATGGTTACCAATTATGCCGATCTGATTGTAATGCGCCATCCCCTGGAGGGAGCAGCAAGGTATGCCGCAGAAGTAGCCACCGTACCGGTAATTAATGCAGGTGACGGTGCCAATCAGCACCCTACCCAGACATTACTCGACATGTACTCTATTCTGAAAACCCAGGGCCGGCTCGACAACATCAACATTTTCATGGTCGGAGACCTGAAATACGGAAGAACCGTTCACTCCCTGCTCATGGCCTTATCCGAGTTCGACAACCAGGTTTTTAACTTTATTGCACCTGAAGAGCTGCAGATGCCGGAAGAATATAAAATACACCTGAAAGAGAGGGGCATACGCTATTTCGAACACCGTGAATTCACGGATATCATCAGCGCGGCAGACATCATTTATATGACCAGGGTCCAAAAGGAGAGGTTTTCAGATCCTATTGAATATGAGAAGGTAAAAAATGTTTACATACTGCGCGAAAAGATGCTGCGGAACACAAAATCCAACGTGAGGGTTCTCCACCCGCTTCCCAGGGTAAATGAGATACATACCGATGTTGACAAAAGTGAAAAAGCCTACTACTTTGAGCAGGCACTCAACGGTATTTATGCCCGCGAAGCCATTATTTCACATATCCTCCACCTTAAATAATACCAGCCATGAAAGAAGTCAGCAAGAAAAAACTAAAACTGAAAGTAAGCGCCATCAAAGACGGAACAGTAATTGACCATATCCCGGCACAAAATCTCTTTAATGTCATCACCATTCTGGGTCTCAATGTAATAGAAAACCAGATTACGTTCGGCACCAATCTCGAAAGCGAGAAACTGGGAAGCAAGGCCATCATTAAAGTGTCGGACAAGTTTTTTGCCGATGACGAAATAAATAAAATTGCGTTGATTGCCCCTCACGCCAAGCTGAACATCATCAAGGACTATATGGTGACGGAGAAGAGAGTGGTTGAAATTCCGGATAATGTAACCGGAATAGTAAAATGTTTCAATCCAAAGTGCATCACCAACAACGAAACCATAATTACCCGCTTCAAAGTGATCAGCAAGGAACCTTTGGCGCTGAAATGCTGCTATTGTGAAAAAATTACCGATGAAGCCCACCTTAAGATAATCTGACCGGGAAAGCCGCCCGGCCGCCCGGCTTTTATACATTTTCAAAAGCCTTAAGGACAATAAACTAATAAAAACTCAAGGTAGTCTAGTTAATGACGATAAACTGACTTAAAAACAAATGAAAACTTAACCACGAAGGGCGCCAAGTATTTCACAAAGCACACAAAGTAATGTATATGAGCACTTTACACTTGTGTTCCTTTGTGCTCACTTTGTGGTCTTTGTGGTCTTTGTGGTTATGAGCAGGATGTAAAATCAAGAATCATTCTAAACTATACGACATTGAATAACATTTTCGGACCAAAGCTAGCTCAGGCCCTGGCTGATTTTCTGATGAAACCATCCCCCTCATTTGGATTCAGGTAATTGTGAAATCCGTAGAAACTGATTACGATGAAACAGATCAGGGGAAGGAAAAACGAAAAATTGACGGCAGGTAGCCCGGCAACGGTACCTAAGTCGATGATACGGCCCTGCAGGGGTGGCATCAAGGCACCACCCACGATTGCCATGACAAGTCCGGCAGCGCCAAGTGTTGAATCCTCCCGCAACCCATGTAAAGCAATGCCATAAATGGTGGGAAACATCAGTGACATAAAAGCTGATGTAGCCACCAGGCAATATAATCCGGGCATTCCGCCAATAAATATTACGCCCAGGATAGTGATCATTCCACCTATCGCGAAAAAGCCTAACATAAGGCTGGCTTTAAGGTATTTCATAAAATAGGTGCTGATAAAACGGCTGCAAAGGAAAATCACCATGGCCACAATATTGTAGTTCTGCCCCTGGGCTTTGGTCAGGCCTATGTTTTCGGCGTAATGTATAATGAATGTCCAGCACATGATCTGTACACCAACATAAAACACCTGGGCAATTACGCCATACATATATTTTCTATTTCTGTACAAACGTCTGGCGGAATCCATGACCTTCACATCCCTGCTGTGGAGGCTTTGGGTTTTGGGCATTTTCGAAAATGCAATTACAACGAACATGATCAATACGACAAATCCCAAAATAACATATGGGTTTCGTATGACAGCCAGGTCATTGGTGCGAATGATGGCCTTTTCTGCTTCACTTAATGCATTAAAGATCAGGTTACCTGCCTCGTCTCTTTGTTTATCGGACTGTAAAGAAGACAAAATAAAATTGGTAGCTACAAACATACCCATCAGTGAACCCATGGGATTGAAGGATTGTGCGAAATTTAACCGCCGGGTGGCTGTTTGCTCATCACCCATTGACAAAATATATGGATTGGCAGTAGTTTCAAGGAACGCCAGTCCGAAAGTGAGAATATAGAGCGACATGAGGAAGAAGCCAAACATCTCGTACTTAGCTGCCGGAAAAAAAAGCAATGCCCCAATGGCATAGAGCGCCAGTCCCATTAAAATACCGCTTTTATAGCTGAACCTCCTTATAAAGAGAGCTGCGGGAATAGCCATGGTACCATAGCCACCGTAGAAGGCCAATTGAACCCAGGCGGCTTCAAAATTTGATATTTCCATGATGGTTCGAAAGGCAGCAACCAAAGGGTTGGTAATGTCGTTAGCAAATCCCCACATGGCAAAGAGGCTGGTGACCAAAATAAAAGGCAATAAATATTTACGGGGCACCACGGGTATCTTTTTGTTTTCCATAAAGCAGATAAATTAGATTTTAATTGGCAAACTTGTACAATGCATCAAAAATGACAATATTTTTTGATTGTTGGATGCTGCAGTAACCAATAAAATCAATTTTCAGAAAAATAATTTTCGTGAAGGCGCCACTTCCGGATTTTTTTTATCTTTGCAACGCCTTTGAAAAAGGCAAAGAAGTTCTGTACTTAATTGCCCAGATGGCGGAATTGGTAGACGCGCTAGTTTCAGGGACTAGTATTCGATAGGATGTGCAGGTTCGAGTCCTGTTCTGGGCACCAACAAAAAAAAATAAAAAGTAGCTAACCCCTTCAGAGCCATGGAGAAGATGATCCGCACATCAACCATGATTCCTGAAATCCCGCCATCGGAAATCTTTTCTTGGTTATGCACAATTGAACCAAAAAAAACACGCACCTTTGTTCTGAATAATTCCGAACTATTATTATTTTTGTCGTTGAATGATTTAAAAGAATAATTTGAGAATAACTAATAAACATATTCTTGGTAAGCTTATTCGGAAAAATCGAGGAAATTCAAAATTACTGAAATCTGTAAAACAATTGATTTCTGATATTGAGGAAAATGAATGGAAAACACCTCATGATTTGACTGAAAAGCGACCTGATGCTTAATACTGCATAAGAGGAGAATTTTATTTCTTTAATATCAATATACATAGAACGTTGATTCTAATTGAATTTGAAGAAAGTGGTGAAGCAACGATTGTTTGGGCAGGAAGTCATGATGATTACGAACAGACTTTTAAAAACAATCGGAATATTATTAAAAAGTGGTTGA
>CAYMXK010000212.1:0-8062 GCA_964393915.1 uncultured Prolixibacteraceae bacterium | reverse complement strand
CCAGGTGAACCCAAGTCACCAGGAGAACCCGGCTATGGTTGAGCTGGTGACTCCCTGTCACCTGCTCAGTACATTCCATATAGTATTTACCAGGTGAACCCAAGTCACCAGGAGAACCCGGCTATGGTTGAGCTGGTGACTCCCTGTCACCTGCTCAGTACATTCCATATAGTATTTACCAGGTGAACCCAAGTCACCAGGAGAACCCGGCTATGGTTGAGCTGGTGACTCCCTGTCACCTGCTCAGTACATTCCATATAGTATTTACCAGGTGAACCCAAGTCACCAGGAGAACCCGGCTATGGTTGAGCTGGTGACTCCCGGTCACCTGCTCAATAGAATAGAAAAAGAAACATTATTCACCAGGTGAACCCAAGTCACCAGGTGAACAAAACTTTCACCAGGTGAACCCAAGTCACCAGGTGAACAAAACTTGTCCTTAAAAAGAATAATTTTGCGTAAACGAAATATAATAATTATGAGGGTTGTAATACAGCGGGTAAGTAAATCGGAAGTAGTGGTTGCCGGAAATATAACCGCATCAATAGGTTTGGGATTACTGATACTTTTAGGTATAGAAGAAGCCGATTCTATCGAAGATGTCGAGTGGCTCGTGAAAAAAATAATACAACTGAGGATATTCAATGATGAACAGGGGGTGATGAACCTGGCTATTCCCGAAGTAGGGGGCGACATCATTGTGGTTAGTCAGTTTACTTTACATGCCAGCGCAAAAAAGGGCAACCGGCCTTCTTACATCAGGGCTGCCCGCCCCGAAACGGCAATTCCATTGTACGAAAAATTTATTTCGACACTCGAATCCTCCCTGGGCAAGCCGGTGGGCAGTGGAGTATTCGGAGCCCACATGGATGTTTCTCTTGTTAATGACGGTCCGGTAACCATCATCCTCGATACTAAAAACAAAGATTTTTAATTCGGTGAGGTTTGCATTACCTTTGTTGTAAGATGGAATGTAACAACATGAAACGACCATGATCCGCCGGCTGGCGGAACACATTAGGAACAATATAATTTTCATGAGAGTTACATTGAAATGCGCAGACATTCTATTGAATACCAAAAAACAGACACTGGTAAAAAGATGAATACCTTTAAAAACTAACAATTATGATGAGATGAAAAACGAGATTACTCTGAAAGAAGCCCAGGAACAGGTTGACCATTGGATAAAAACAATAGGTGTCAGGTATTTCAGCGAACTGACCAATATGGCTGTCCTTACTGAAGAAGTGGGTGAATTGGCCCGGATTATGGCCCGCACATATGGCGACCAGTCATTTAAAAAGACAGATCCTGAAACAAACCTGGCCGACGAAATGGCTGACGTGCTTTGGGTTTTGATCTGCCTGGCCAATCAAACCGGGGTTGACCTTACCCTGGCATTCAGGGAAAACCTGGAAAAGAAAACAAAACGTGACGCTGAAAGGCACGTAAACAATGAAAAACTTAAATAAGAACAATATGAATTTCGCACCAATACCTTTTAAACCTCAGGAATTAAGTGCAGTGGCAGCTCAGTATACTGCAATGGCAGAGAAGCTTGCTTCTCCTGAAATGTTGAAACTGGCATTTTCATGTATCGACCTTACAACCCTCAATTCAACCGATACCGCGTCGCATGTGGCGTCTTTTACGCAGAAGGTGAACAATTTTAAGCTCGAATTTCCCGGTTTCCCTCATGTTGCGGCCATTTGTGTGTATCCCAACATGGCTTCCGTAGTAAAGGAAAACCTGGCTGTGGATGGGGTTAAAGTAGCTGCAGTGGCGGGTGGGTTTCCCTCATCGATGACTTTCAGTTCAATAAAGGAAGATGAAGCCAGACTGGCTGTCATACATGGGGCCGATGAGATTGATATTGTTCTCCCGCTTTGGGCCTTTCTTGAAGAAAACTACGCCTATTGTTCTGAAGAAATCAAAGGGATTAAAGCGGCAATTGGAGAGGCGCACCTGAAAGTCATTCTGGAAACGGGTGTCTTATCAAATCCCGAAGCCATTTGGGAAGCTTCATTGCTTTCGCTGGAGGCCGGAGCCGATTTTATAAAGACATCAACCGGGAAAATGCCTGTGGCCGCTACACCCGAAGCGGCAATTGTCATGTGTCATGCCCTGAAGTATTGGTATGAGATCACCGGACAAAAGCGGGGATTTAAACCAGCCGGGGGCATAGTATCATCCAAAGATGCCTTGTTGTACTGTGCCATAGTACAGGATATTCTGGGTGAAGAATGGTTAAACCGCCATCTTTTCCGCATTGGTGCCAGCCGCTTAGCCAATAATCTGCTGTCGGACGTTCATCAGCGGGAGGTTACCTACTTTTAAGCAGGGTCTATTTTTTCCTGGAAGTAATAAAATTCATCAGTTCGATCAATGCCTCCCGGGCTTCGCTTTCGGGGAATTCCTTGAGTCCGGCAATGGCCTTTTCCCTGAATTCATTCATTTTTTCGGTAGCATAATCCACCCCTCCCTTGTCAACCACCAGTTTAACCAACTCGCGGACAGCGGATGTGTTGTTGTTTTTTCGTTTGATCATCCGGAGAATACGCAATTTTTCAGCCTTTTCCGAATTACTGAGGACATAAAGCATAGGAAGGGTTATTTTCTTCTCCTTGATATCGTTTCCGGTGGGTTTCCCTATAATTCCCTTATCCTGATAGTCGAAAATATCGTCCTTGATTTGAAACGCAATCCCGGCATCTAGTCCGATGCGGTACATTTTTTCGATGATCTCCTCGTCCTGTGTGACTGAAGCTGCACCAATGGCCATGCTGGTGGCAATCAGTGAGGCAGTCTTTTTACCGATGATCTCAAAATAGGTTTCAGAATCCAAATCAAGTTTACGGCTTTTTTTGATCTGCAGAATTTCCCCTTCGGCCATATCCTGAACGGCTTTTGATATGAGGTGCAGAAAAGCATACTGCCTGTGCTGAAGCTGGAGCAGAAGTCCCCGGGCTAAAATAAAGTCACCTACCAAAACGGCCAGTTTGTTCTTCCATAATGCGTTAACAGAAAATACACCTCTGCGTTCATATGATTCATCCACTACGTCATCGTGTACCAGTGTGGCGGTATGCAACAATTCAACTGAACAGGCCGCCACCTGGGAGAGTTCATTGGTATCGCCAAAAAGTTTGGCAGAAAGAAATACAAACATGGGGCGTAACTGCTTCCCCTTGGTACGGTAGAGATAGTTAAGAATTGTATTCAGCAGGGGTACTTCCCCTTTCAGTGTATTTTTAAAAAACGGCTCAAAATCAATAAGATCCTGTTTTATAGGTGCCTTAATCTGTTGCAGAGATGTCATTCCTTCTGTAATCATGTTTTAATGTCAGGCCGTAACTCTTTACTTTTCAAATACTTTAATAGTGGATGTATGGCCATGGAAATACTGTTTAAAAGTCCGCAAAATTATTGAATAAAACAATGATGCCAAATAAATGATTACTCATAAACATTCATCCTTATAAAGTTAAAAATGACTGATATTCATACTATTCCACGTCAGGAGGTGGATTGTTGCCGGTCCTGGCCCTTGTACCCGATATTTTTTCTTCCAGTTCAAGCAATTGTTTTTCATCAATCTTACTGAACCATTCTTTCATTTTGTTTTGTGCTTTCTCTTTGGTGAAAGGTGTTATCGAGGTATATATCTGCGTTAGTGCGAAGATCATTACACCAAAGTCGTCGGTAAAACCTATCAAAGGCGTGAAATCGGGAATGGCATCGGCAGGGAAAATAAAATAGCCCAATGCGGCTGCAATGGTTAGTTTTCTCTTAATTTCCACTTTAGGATCCTTGAAGACGTAGTAAAGAAGCAGTGCTGCATAAATAGCCTGCTGTCCGGCCTGTGATGCAAAACTGCTTATCTTGTTCCAGAGCGATTTTTCATTGAAATGTTGCTTGTAAGGATTTTCCATAATAATCAGTTGAGTGAAACGTCCGTATAATCCACATGTATTCCCTTGTATTTCTCTGTTATTGCATCCAGCAGTTCATTCACCGATGTATAGGTTTCTGCCCTGAGGAGGGCGATTTTTAACTCTCTGAAATCGGGCAGGTGAGGAAAATATTTGGCCAGATGTCTTCGCATTTCCAGGATTCCGCGCCTTTCGTCATCTTTCCATTCAATGCTGAGGTTAAGCTGTTCACGCACATTGTCAACCACTTCGGCCACCGAAGGAGGAGGTAATATATCGCCTGTAAGGAGGTAGTGCTTAATTTCTCTGAAAATCCAGGGCCGCCCGATAGCAGGTCTGCCAACCATTAATCCGTCAACGCTGGTTTGTTTAAGCAGTTCGGCTGCCCTGACGGGGCCTTTTATATCGCCGTTTCCTATGATGGGTATCCGGATGTTTGGATCGTTCTTAACTTCCCCTATTAATGACCAGTCGGCATGGCCTGCATAGAACTGGTTGCGTGTACGGCCATGAATGGCCAGTGCGGCAATACCGGCATCCTGAAGGCGCAGGGCCGCCTCGTGCACAGGTTTGTTGCTTTCGTCCCATCCCAGGCGGGTTTTGGCTGTCACCGGAACCCCGACTGCCTTAACTATGGCTTCGGCCATTTGCTGCATCCCGGGCAAATCCAGCAACATGGCAGCACCCGCTCCACGGCGCACGATCTTTTTTACCGGGCATCCAAAATTGATGTCAATAAAATCGGGTCCGGCTTCCTCAGCTACTTTTGCCGCTATTACCATAGAATCGATGTCATGACCATAAATCTGTATAGCTACAGGCCTGTCGAAATCAAACAAAGTCATTTTATGTTTTGTTTTCGTCACATTCCTGCTCAGCGCATCCGAAGAAACAAATTCAGTATACATCACGTCGGCGCCATATTTCTTGCACATATAGCGAAACGATTTGTAGGTTACGTCCTCCATCGGTGCTAAAAATAGTGGCATCTGACCCAATTCTATATTTCCTATCTTCATTCTGAAAAAATATCTGCAAAATTAATCCTTTCGCGCAACTTTTAGAAGGAGGTTAGCGTCATTTTGTATATGTCTAATTATGAAAGTTTTAATAGTCATTTTGACTTTTCTTATCTGCTGTGGTTTTTCCTGTACGCATGACGATGAGTGTGTTTCGTTCAGACTGGGCGAAGAGACTGTTTTGCGGCATGGTGTGGAATATTGTTCCAGTGATTTGTTTATGCACCTCAGCATTGATGACATTCAGGATAGTCGTTGTCCCGAGGGTGTTGTATGCGTCTGGCAGGGAGAAGTTTCGGTGAAAATCACCATGGAAACCAGCGACGTGAAGGAAATTGTTCTGCAATCTTTACACCATCCTATTGATACCATCGGCCAATATGCGTTTATTCTGGTGGATGTGGTTCCTTATCCAAAATACAAGCAACCGGTGGTAATGAGCGATTACAGGATCACGGTAAATGTGGTACGACTTAATGAGTAATCAGACGTATAAATGTTCAAAAAGTATTTTTACCCCGATCAGGATAAGAATTACCCCGCCAATAATGATGCTCCGATGGCTCTTCTCCCCTGAAATATTTTTACCGAATAACATGCCCAGCATAGCCGCCAGAAAAGTAACCGAACCGATAGTAATCACCGGGAAGAGCATATTCACCTGCAGAAATCCGAAACTCAGTCCCACAGCCAGTGCATCAATGCTTGTGGCAACTGAGAGACCCAACAGAACATTCCATTTCATGGGATTATATCTTTTGGTTACACCTACATTCCGTGCGCCTTCCATGATCATTCTGACTCCTATAACAAGTAGCAAAATAAAGGCAATCCAATGATCAATTTTTTCCAGCATGTTGTGCAGCGATTTCCCGATCAACCAACCCATCAATGGAAATAAAGCCTGAAATAAAGCGAGTGAACCAGCGACAATTAAAGCTTGTGAAAACCTGATCTCCTTTTTCATCATCCCACAGGAAACCGAAACTGCAAACGAATCGAAACTTAATCCTACGGCAAGCAAAAAAAACGTAGCAAATTCTATCAAACTAAATATGTTTTGAGTGCATATTCCTGATTATCCCTTTCCATGGATGTTGAAGGGTTTATTCTACAGTGACAGATTTCGCCAGGTTTCGTGGCTGGTCGACGTTGCAACCGCGGAGAACGGCTATATAATAGGCCAGAAGCTGTAACGGAATGATGGAAAGCAGAGGTGAAACGGCTGGATTTGACCTGGGGATCTCCATGGTAAAATCGGCCATTTCCTTCAGTCGGGTATCTCCTTCGGTAACAATGGCGATGATGTTTCCTTTGCGTGCCTTCACTTCCTGAATGTTGCTTACAATTTTTTCATAATAGGTGTCGCGCGGAGCTACTACCATTACCGGAAGGTTGTCGTCAACAAGGGCAATAGGCCCATGCTTCATTTCTCCGGCTGCATATCCTTCAGCGTGAATGTAGGAGATCTCCTTAAGCTTCAGGGCACCTTCGAGGGCCACCGGAAAAAGAATCCCCCGCCCCAGGTAGAGGGCATTAACAGATTCACTGAACTTCCCGGCTATGGTTTTAATCTTCGGATGGGAGAGAAGTATCGTACGGACTTTTTCGGGAACTGCAGCAAGTTCGGAAATCAGGTCAGCATACTGTTCCTGATTAATGGTTCCTTTTGTGAAAGCAAGCTTAAATGCAAGCATGGTCAGTACCGTAACCTGGGCGGTAAATGCTTTTGTTGAAGCAACGCCAATTTCCATACCGGCGTGTGTATAAACGCCGCCAGCTGTTTCGCGGGCAATGCTTGAGCCTACCACGTTGCAAATACCTAAAATGAGCGCGCCTTTTTCTTTAGCCATCTATAATTCAGCAAGGGTATCGGCTGGAGCTCCTCTCTGGCTGATGGCTATCACCACGTCTCCGCTTGAAAGTACCGGGTTCCGGTATCTGAATTCAGAAGCATATTCCACTTCAACCGGCACGCGGGCGAACTCCTCAATCAGGTATTCACCGATCAGGGCAGCATGCCACGAGGTGCCACAGCCGATGATGATGATCCGTTTGGCCTCCTGAATCTTTGGAAAAACATCCATTAAACCCCCGAGTATAATATCTGATTGATCGGTTTTGAGCCGGCCCCGGAAAGTATCTTCGATGGTTTTGGGCTGTTCGAATATTTCCTTAAGCATAAAATGTTCAAAGCCGTTCTTCTCGAGTTCACCTATCGAAAGGTCAACCTGTTGAATTTTGAGTGTTACAGGATGGTTTTCAATATTTTTGATTGTTAGGCTTCCTTGTTCGAGAATGGCCAGATCAAAGTCGTTGAGGTAAACCATGTGGTTGGTATATTCAACGATGGGACTGGCATCGGAGGCCACATAATAATCACCTTTACCTATTCCGATGACCAATGGGCTGCCCTTGCGGGCCGCAATCAGCTTGTCGGTCTCGTGGGTGCACAAAACAGCTATCCCATAGGCACCCACAACTTTCGACAGCGCTAGCCTGACAGCCATTTCAGCAGTGATTTCGTCACTCTGACAGTAAAAATACTCAATCAGGTTGCAGAGCACTTCAGTATCGGTGTCGCTGGTGAAGGTAAATCCCTGTTTGCTGAGATCAGATTTTAATTCGGCATAATTTTCAATGATTCCATTGTGCACTAAAGTAAAACTGCCGTTCATTGAAACATGCGGGTGTGCGTTTTTATCATCGGGCTCGCCATGAGTGGCCCAGCGAGTGTGACCGATACCCAGGCTTCCGGTAATATCCTTATCGGAACAATACAGCTCCAGTTCGCTGACTTTACCTTTTTTTTTGTAAACTTTGATTCCGTTGTAATAAAGCGCTACGCCTGCAGAGTCATAACCACGGTATTCAAGACGCTTAAGCCCGTTTATCAATACCGGATAAACATTTTTTGTACCGATATAGCCTACTATACCACACATATTCAGGGGAAATTATTGTAATAATTTGGAATAAGTCACAATTAAACGGATGCCTTGTGTGCTGCTGCTTCCTTTTATTACAGCCCTTCGCATCTCGTTGTTTTTATTGTAAGGAGTCAGGTAAAATCCATTGTTGTCGTTGTCCCCTTTGATAATGCTTTGC
>CAYMXK010000211.1:0-8110 GCA_964393915.1 uncultured Prolixibacteraceae bacterium | reverse complement strand
AGGACGATACAAAATAGGTGGAGTCCTGCCTGCTGTTAACATCAGTAATCAATGTTTTCATGGGTGGCGTGAACTTGTCGAATTCAATTGCATCCTGCACTATATCACTTGCATCGGCGAGGGTCAGTGGCTGAAAATTTGAGATAAAGGTATTGGGAGTGGACAGATCGGCTTCAGCCTGTTTATCGTATCCACGGTTTACTGCCTCGTCGGGGCGCTGGAAAAAACGGTATTCGCAGTTGTGGGTAAATTTTACTGCCGGATTATGCTGGTCGGATGACAGATGTTCGAGAATTGAGGAAGGGATTACAATAGAAGCAGTAATATCATCCTCCATCTGTAGCTTATCAGCGGCGATAAAGTCCTGCCGGAGTTTAAAGGTACGCCAGGCACCGTCAATGGTCAAACCTACCCAGAGATAAATTGCCACCAGCTTCCGGTTTATAAATTTCAATTCATTTCCAAACTTCCCGTCAATAATATCTACTGTGAAATATTGCCTCCAGTTATCACCCCATTCAGGTTTGTAGAATCGTTTGACGATGTAAACCAACCCTTTGATGTAGTGGGGAATGGTTTCCAGCCAGTTGTTGTATTCCTGTGTGTATCGGGTAGGAGAGGGCGTAAGCAATTTGATTACTGATCCCAGTGAACGTTCCGGGCTCAATATGGGTCGGGATTTATCCGTTTTTACATAATCCATGTAGGCATCGGAGTAATCTTTGCTGATAATTTCCCCGACTTTCTTAAAATCATTCTCAAAATCGGCAGTGAAGAATGGTCCGTATATGATGGCATCGTTGATCGATTTTGAAATTTCTGATTTTCCGCCGCCCGAAACGGTGCACGGTTTGTGGCAGAAAGTTCCCTCAGCTACGGCCCCGATTAAACGCCAGGAAGGGATATAGGGATTTTTCTCCATCCTCAGTTTATAACCGGCGGGAAGAATATAGGTGCATTTGGGATTCAAACGGACAAAATTTTCCACCTCTCCCTTCTTCCAGGTCGCTTTCTGGTCCATCAGGTTGAAAGCGGTGTTTTCAGGCAAATAATATATGTCATCGTAGTTTTTGTCGATGGCGTATCCTTCCGGCTGAACCTCCATGAAGTCACTGTACATCTCTGTCAGCTCTTCGAATGTAAGACCATTCGAATTAAACTGGTTGCGATCGGAAAATTCGTCTCCCAGGTTATAGGTTGGAAAGGCAATGGCTCCTCCGGCATGCTCTTCTTCGACGTTTCCAAGGAGATTGGCTGCATATCCGATCTGGGTTTTGACCTCTTTCTTGGAGTAACCGTAATAATTGTCTGCAATCACTGTTACAATAATCCCTTCTTCGGTGCGCGCCGTAATTTTAAAAGCTCCTCCGTCGTTGTAGAGTTCGTCTTCGTTCTCCCAACACATGCCATCCCGTATTTGCCGGTCGGTGGCCTGACTGCGATGGGGCAATCCAACCTCCTTCTTGCTGACATAGATCAGGTGAGGCGCAAGAATTACGCATCCTGTGTGGCCTGACCAGCCTTCAATGTCGAGGGCCGAGTCGTTGTCGGGCAGGAACGGATCGCCGGCGTTGCCGAAAATAGATTCCACAAAGTCAAGGTTACTGACCAGGTTTCCCGGAACAAAAAAGCGGATTTCCATCCTTTTCTCCTTGCTGACGCCAACTACCCCCGGACTAACCACAGGTTTCAGCAGAAGAGAGACAAATACACTTGCCTTTTTTTCCTGGGTGGAGGTGAAGGGCAACTCCATGAGCTCCCCGGGAGGATGAAGCGCTTTTTCGAGAAGGTGGGCAAAAGTTAATTTAGGAATGGATTTTTTATCGTCAGGTATAGGCAATCCCCCTTCAGCCACATGGAAAACTCCCTGGGTTGTACGACGGTCATATTTGGGATTGTTCAGGATCCCCTGTTTCAGGCGATAGCTGCTAACAATATCTGAGATAAACTCGTCTTTGTCGGGTGGCAGCGATAAAGCCCTTGCAATACCGTGACTGTCGACAATAAAGGTATTGGCAGGAAGACGGGGGTGCAGAAACTCTTTAAACTCCGAAAGGTATCCGTCAATGAAGGTCTGTATGCGCTGATCTGCAGGGCACAGATAGTCGGCAAGCAGCCGGTTCTTCTCTTTATGGTTCCTGATAAGGTCGTTTGCAAGTTCAAGAAATTCCATTTTGGAATCTGATTGATACCAGGGTTGATCTAATGCAGCAAGCTTTAAATTGATATATTCGATCACCCTTTTTGGCCTGGGAATTTCGTTGGTTCCCGATTTGCTGAAGCCAAATGATTTTTTTAAGTCCATGATATTATTATTATCTTTCAAAATTACTAAAAACGGTTTAGTTATGCCAATTATAAGGTAAAACTTACTCTTATAAAGCAAAACTTAAAACGGCTGAAAGATTGAGGTACCCTTTCAGCCGTTCGGTTAATATTCAATTAATATTGGATGACGATCAGTTATCGTTCATAAGTTTGGCTCCTTCCAAAATCTCAGCCACAATTTCTGGATTAAGAAGGGTGGTAGTATCGCCGAAGTTATCGCTTTCATTCTCTGCGATCTTTCTTAGTATTCTACGCATTATTTTCCCTGATCTTGTTTTGGGCAGACCGGTAACAATCTGGATTTTATCTGGTCGTGCAAACGGGCCTATGATTTTGGCAACGGTTTTCAGAACTGATGTTTTAATACCCTCTGCGCCCCCTGTGCTAAAGTCTGTGCAGACCACATAGGCATAAATGCCTTGTCCCTTGATGGGATGCGCGAAGCCGACCACTGCCGATTCGTTGATAAGCGGATGCTCATTAATTGCATTTTCGATCTCCGCAGTTCCCAGGCGATGCCCCGAAACATTGATGACATCATCCACCCGCCCGAGTATTCTGTAATAGCCATCTTCATCCCTTTTAACCCCGTCTCCTGTGAAATAGTGGTTAAAGAATGTCTTGAAATAGGTATCCTTGAAGCGTTTATGGTCACCCCATATGGTGCGGGCTATGCCTGGCCAGGGATACCGGATGCACAGGTTGCCCTCCACGCTGTTTCCGTGGAGCTCTTTTCCGTCGTTATCAAGAATAACCGGGAGAATCCCCATCAGGGGCAGAGTGGCAAACGATGGTTTTGTGGGCGTGATTCCAGCCAGCGGGCTGATCATTATGCCACCTGTTTCGGTTTGCCACCAGGTATCGACAATGGGACAACGGTTTTTTCCGATGTGGTCATGGTACCAGTGCCAGGCTTCTTCGTTTATCGGCTCTCCTACTGTTCCCAAAACCTTGAGTGAACCGAGGTGTTTGCCATTAAGCCATTCCATACCCATGGCCATAAGTGAGCGAATAGCCGTTGGTGCAGTATAGAACTGGTTAACTTTGTGCTTGTCCACTATTTCCCAGTAACGCCCCGCATCAGGCCAGGTGGGAATCCCTTCGAACATCAGCGAAGTTGCCCCGCTCAGGAGAGGTCCATAAACCAGGTAACTGTGTCCTGTTACCCAGCCTATATCTGCCGAGCAGAAATAGATATCGCCATCGCTGTACTGAAATACATTACGGAAAGTATAAGCCGTATAAACCATGTATCCGCCGGTGGTGTGCACCAACCCTTTGGCCTTGCCGGTTGATCCGCTGGTGTACAATATAAAGAGCGGATCTTCTGCATCCATCTCTGCTGCTTTGTGTTCCGCTGAAGCATTCTCTTCGAGGTCGTGCCACCATATGTCTCGTCCCTCTTTCATATTAATTTCCTCTTTTGTGCGTTGCACGACCACAGCTGTCTTTACACATTTGCAGCGTTCCATCGCCTCGTCAGCAATCTCTTTGATAGGAACGATTTTCGTGCCCCTGAAGCCGCCATCGGCAGTGATCAGGATAGAAGCACCAGCATCCTGAATCCTTTCACTGAGTGCCTGGGAAGAAAATCCTCCGAAGACTACCGAATGCACAGCGCCAATACGTGCGCAGGCCAGCATGGCAATTACAAGTTCCGGGACCATCGGCATATAGATGGCCACCCTGTCCCCTTTTTTTACTCCAAGGCCCGTTAAAACATTTGAAAAACGTTTTACGCGGGTATACAATTCGTTATAGGTAATCGATTTGCTCTCTTCTGACGGATCATTGGGTTCCCAAATAATGGCAGGCTGGTCGCCACGGTGAAAAAGGTGACGTTCGAAAATATTTTCCGTGATGTTTAACTTTCCCCCTATGAACCACTTGATTGTTGGTTCGTTGAAATTCCAGTCCAGCACATGATCCCATTTCTTTCTCCAGTAGAAACTTTCTGCAATGTTGGACCAAAATCCGGTTGGGTTGGTAATGCTTTTTTGGTATTCGAAGATATAACCGCCTAAAGTTGAAATTTTTGGTACCATTTTAATCCTTTTAATTGTTAACTGAACGTTAAACAATTATTAGGGTAAAAAGATTATAATTTGAAAGCAATAGGGCGATTTTTTTGTTAAAAAATCAGAAAATGGGACATTTTTTTACATTCTTGCAACCCCGACCATGCCAAAAAACAGCAGCAGGGCAATAAAACACATGAGAATTTTAAGTGTTTTTGCCGGTTTTTTATTTGTGGCTTCAGCGACGAAGGCGCCCAATGCCACAATGCCGTTTAAAATCAATCCCCAGTAAAACGGCAGCATCCTGCCTTCCACAGGCAATTCATCGGGCAGGAACAGCTCCTCTCCGTCAAGGGCTTCCGTTGTGTCGAACAGCCCTTCGGGGAGGAGCATGCCGGTATAAACAGCCCATCCTGCGAACAGGCTGAGCGCAATGAGTATACCGGAGCCAACAAGTCCGAAGGCTTTCTTTTGTTCCACCCAGCCATAGATCACCACCGTAACAGCAGCAAAAATAGCCCATTGCGGGACGGTGAAAATTGTAAAATTACTGATCATGAGTTCCTGTTTATTCTGCAAAAGTGTCAAAAAATCGTGGATATTCCTAAAAGAGTAGAGACGCACTGCCGTGCGTCTCTATTTCTTATTTTTGTGCGTCTCTATTTCTTATTTTTGTGATAAATCTAAATACGTTGTTTTGAAAAAATTGTCTGTCGATACCCGCGCCAAAGGTCTGATATTTGACCTAGATGGAACCATTGCGGATACTATGCCTGTCCATTTTACTGTTTACCGGAATATCCTTGCTGAATATGGCGTTGATTTCACTCCCGCTGTTTTTGATACGCTGGCAGGTGTGCCGGCCGTAGGCACATTTGAGCGAATCAACGAAATGTACGGTCTCCGTCTGGATGCCTATGAAATGGGCCATTTTAAGGAGCGCCTTTATGAGAATATGATGCACCTGATAAAACCCATCGATCCGGTAGTCGAGATTATCCATCAGTACCACGGGAAAATGCCAATGTCCGTGGGAACGGGTGGTTATACCCGGCTTGCCTGGAAAACCCTCTCGATACTTGGGCTTGATAAGTACTTTCAGATTCTGGTCTCTTCGGAAGATGTAACCCGGCATAAACCACATCCCGAGACGTTTTTGCGATGTGCTGAGCTGATGGGAGTGGAACCTGTGTATTGCCAGGTTTTTGAAGATGGACGGCTGGGTATCCAGGCTGCCGAAACGGCAGGTATGATGACCGTGAACGTTACCCAATTTTATACCGTTACCATTGGGGATATATAGTTCCATATTGTTATACGCAGGTATAGACGCACGGCCGTGCGTCTATACGTGGCCGTGCGTCTGTACAACGTTGTTGTTTTTCGCATTGGCGTTTGCAACAGGGTGCGCCCCCCGTATTGTATCCCAAAAAACCGTTGTATTCTACAACGTTGAAAACCTGTTTGATACCTATGATGATCCGGTAACAAACGACAACGAATTCCTTCCGGAGAGCAAAAAGGAGTGGACGCAGGAGCGATACCTCCGTAAATTGCAGGACCTTGCTGCAGTGCTTAGTGAGACAGGAGATCGTCATCTTCCGGCTATAATTGGCCTTTGTGAGGTGGAGAACTTAAAGGTGGTTGAAGACCTTGCCATCACAGGACGCCTTAAGCATGGCCGCTATTCGGCTGTTCATTATGATAGTCCGGATGCTCGTGGAATTGATGTGGCGCTGTTGTACCAACCCTCTGAATTTTCCGTAAAAGGCTCTACCCCCATAGCTGTGAAATTGCCCGGCAAATCGCGCCTGAGTACCCGTGATATTCTTCACGTTTGGGGACGTACTACCAATGATGAGCTACTCCATATCTTTGTAAATCACTGGCCTTCAAAGGCCGGAGGCGTGGAACAAACCCGGAGTGGCAGGATGGCCGCAGCAAGGGTGCTTCGGAGCATAACCGATTCACTTTTCCGGCTGGACGCTAATACGAAAATCATCATCATGGGCGATTTCAACGATACCCCCGACGATGTAGAGACGTACTGCCGTACGTCTCTACTGAATACCTACGGGCGTACGTCTCTACTGAAGGCCGTTCATCCCGACAGCCTGACGCATCCGTCTTTGGTTAATCTTATGTACCCCGCACACCTCCGGGGAGAGGGAACATATAATTTTCGGGGGAGCTGGGAAATGATAGATCATATAATTGTTTCCTCGTCGTTGCTCAGTGGCAGGGGAATCAGGGTGGAAAATGCCGCTGGCCATGTTTTTAATCCCGACTGGATTACATTTACCAATAGCCGTGGACAGAAAGTTCCCAACCGGACATACGTGGGCAACCGTTATGAAGGTGGTATCAGCGATCATTTTCCGGTATGGATCAGGTTGGTGTATTAAAAATTGTAAAGACGCCCGGCCGTGTAGAGACGCACGGCAGTGCGTCTATGTTAAAGACGCACGACCGTGCGTCTTTACAGGTATATAACAATAATTAAAATATTATGGAGTTTAAGGTCGTATCTGATTATCAGCCAACAGGAGATCAGCCGCAAGCCATCTCGCAGCTGACCGAAGGAATTCATAATGGTGACAAATTCCAGACGTTGCTGGGGGTAACCGGTTCGGGTAAGACTTTTACCATCGCCAACGTGATCGCCCGGGTACAGAAACCCACATTGATCCTGAGCCACAACAAAACTCTTGCGGCCCAGCTTTACGGCGAAATGAAACAATTCTTTCCCGAAAATGCAGTGGAGTATTTTGTTTCCTATTACGATTATTATCAGCCCGAAGCCTATATTCCTACTACCGACACCTACATTGAAAAAGACCTCTCCATAAACAAGGACATTGAAAAGTTACGGCTGGCCTCAACTTCGGCGTTGCTCTCAGGAAGACGCGATGTGATCGTGGTTTCTTCCGTATCCTGCCTGTATGGCATTGGAAACCCTGACGATTTTCATGCCAATGTGACCAATCTGCACGTTGGACAGCAAATTCCCCGCAATACAATGCTCCGCCAACTGGTTGACGCCCTCTATTCACGAAGCGAGGTTGACTTTCAAAGGGGAAATTTCAGGGTGAAGGGAGATACGGTGGATATTTTCCCTGCATATGCCGACACGGCGTTAAAGGTGGTCTTCTGGGGTGAGGAGATCGAAGAAATCAGCTCTTTCGATCCGGTTTCAGGCCTCACTATTGATAGCATGGAGTCGGCGGTAATTTATCCCGCCAATATATTCGTGACTACCAAAGAAAGGCTTAACAGTGCTATCCGGCAGATACAGGATGACCTGGTGGCTCAGATCGAATATTTTAAAGACATAGGTAAGCCGCTGGAAGCTAAACGGATACAGGAAAGGGTGGAATATGACATGGAGATGATGAGGGAACTGGGCTATTGTCCGGGGATCGAGAACTACTCCCGTTATTTTGATGGCAGGTCACCGGGAACCAGGCCTTTTTGCCTGTTGGATTATTTTGCCGATGATTTTTTGACCGTCATCGATGAAAGCCATGTTACCCTGCCCCAGGTAAGGGCTATGTACGGAGGCGACCGGTCCCGAAAGGTTAACCTCGTGGAATACGGCTTCCGGCTCCCTGCAGCCATAGATAATCGGCCACTGCGGTTCGAGGAGTTTGAAAACCTGGTGAACCAGATCGTTTATGTGAGTGCAACCCCTGCCGATTATGAACTTACCAAATGCGAAGGGGTGGTGGTGGAGCAGCTGATCAGACCGACAGGTTTGCTTGATC
>CAYMXK010000210.1:3327-8122 GCA_964393915.1 uncultured Prolixibacteraceae bacterium | reverse complement strand
GGTTAGTCCACAGTAAAGATATTTACAAAGTATTCCCGTAGTCAACTTCATTTAGTTGCTGTTGAAAATAAAATTCCCGCTCCCTTAAATAAACGGAGTATTTACAGGTGGCAAAAAGATTGAAGTCATCCCTGTATGGAAATGGTTGCTAAGTTTATAAAATCAACTTCTTACTCATGCTAAAAAACAATGCAAACAGAACAAGATAACAGAAGCAGTGCATTGCAAAATGTCATTAATTTGTTATATGTTGAAGGACTCCGGATAAATGGCAACGGAGTGATCCCGCGATGATACAGGTGACGCTGTTTTAGTTCTCCAATTGAAAATAGTAAACCAATGAATAAAGCCTTGACGATAATCATTTTATCCTTTTTCTGCCTGTGTGCCCAGGCACAGGTGATCATTCATCCGGCTCCGGCCAAAGGATTTGAAAACAGAATCAGGGAACATGTGGATACTCTTTGGGTTGTGGATACACATGAGCACCTTTCCAACCCGGCAGGACTCAGGGGCAGCGCAAAAGCAGATTTTATGCTGCTGCTTCAACAGTATGCCGATGACGACATCAAATCTGCGGGCATGTCAAAACCCACTTTTGAAATGCTGCTGAAAGATTCCCTCTCTGTGCACGAGAAATGGGAAATCGTAAAACCCTTCTGGGAAAAATCCGCAAATACCGCTTATAACCGGGCTGTACTGGTCACCCTGCAGCATATCTTCGGATTCAGTGAGCTGAGCGACAAGACAGTTGCTCCCCTTTCGCAAAAAATCAGGGATGCTTATGAATCCAATGACTTTTACACATACATTCTAAAGGATAAGAGCAGGATCAGGTATGTGATCAATGATCATCCCGACCGCAGCTGGGGTGACCCGGAGATTTTCGGGTACACACAGCGCTTCAACTATTTGCTGCTGGATTCCAGGGCAAAAGTGGAAGCTATAGGCAAGCAGAACGGTATGACCATCAGTTCACTCGAAGATCTGGATAAAAGTCTGGAAACAGACTTTGAAAATGCGCTCTCGAAAGGATTTGCCGCCATTAAATCAGCTGAAGCCTACCACCGGTCGCTTTACTACGAAGATGTAACCCGCGAAAAAGCAGTCCATGCGTTTCAAACCATCATGAGCAGCGGCAACGGGCCAGTTTCCCCGGAAGAGGCCAAGCCCCTCTCAGATTATATGATGCACCGCATTCTCGACCTGGCCCGCAAATATGACAAGCCCATTCAGATTCACACCGGACTGCATGCCGGAGACGGGAATTACATCGGAAATTCGAATCCAACCCACCTGGCCAACCTTTTCCTGAAATACCGGGATGTGCGGTTCGTTCTGCTGCATGGCTCATATCCTTTCGGAGGAGAAGCGGCAACCCTTGCAAAGAATTTCAGGAACGTGTACCTCGACATGAGCTGGGTCCATATCATATCCCCTTCATTCAGCGAAAGATACCTGCACGAGTGGCTCGAGACCGTGCCGGCCGGCAAGATCATGGCATTCGGGGGCGACTACGACAACATCGAAAATGTGTATGCCCACCTCTATTTTGCCAGGCAGATTATTGCCAATGTCCTGACGGAGAAGGTAAGGAGCCGTTACTTCTCTGAGCCGGAAGCCATCCGTATTGCATCTATGCTGCTGTATGAAAATGCAGTTGATTTTTATAAGCTTGAACCTTGAGCCTATCAGGCTTTACCCCATGTTTCGCATTCAGCAACAAGGGGGAGGGTGATTTACAATAATTATCAAACTATAAACATGAATTTAAGATCTGTTTTCCCGACAATTGTCCCCGGATCATATTTTAAGAAAAATCACGGCAAACCAGCCAGATATACCTTCACTTTCCTGCTATTCCTCTGCCTGGCAATACCTGCAATCACCCTGGCGCAACATCGAGACGGAAAATTACTCAGGGGGGAGGAGTGGCAGCCTTTTGGTTACCCTGAAAGGGCAGATTTCTATGTTTCCACCCAGGGAAACGACCAGTGGACGGGTACACTGCCCGAGCCCAATCCATCAAAAACCGACGGCCCTTTCCTGACATTTCAGCGGGCGCAACACGCGGTACTTGAGCTGAAACAGAAAGTCTATTTCCCTAAAGACGAACCTGTGGAAAAGCGGTGGATCGGGTCACCCCATCCGCTGGGGCGGGGTAAGGATATCCTGGTGTACATCAGGGGCGGTCACTATTCTTTGGGCAGTCCGCTCCTGTTCGGCCCTTCCGACGGAGGCGAACGGGTGGAGACCAACCTGCCGACCGGGGCTTTTGAATACCACAAGCTGCGTGACCATTACGTCACCTATGCAGCTTACCCCGGAGAAAAACCGGTTATTTCCGGAGCTGTCCCCGTAACCGGCTGGGAAAGGAATGGTCAGGTATGGGTTGCCCCTTTCAGCGGCGACACTGCATCCATGTTCCTGGTTGACGGGAAAAGGCAAATACTTGCCCGCACGCCCAACGAAGGTTATTTCGTCCCTCCGGCCATCTCCCGGTCCACTGACGAGCTCTATTTCGCCAACGGAGAACTGAAGGCATGGCCCGGGATGGAGGACAACCGGGTCATCATGCTCCTGCGCTGGCATACCGGAATCAACTCCCTGTCAGTTGTGGATGAAAAAAAAGGTGTGGCCAGGCTCAGAATACCACAGGAAGGCGTCGTGATCGTTCCTCCGCGTTACTATGTTGAAAATGTGAAAGCGCTGCTGGATGCCCCCGGAGAATGGTACTTCGACCGGCAACTGAAGGAGATCAGCTACATCCCTGCCACCGGACCGGATGATCCGGGACAGGCAGCCACCTCGGTTCCGGTTCTGAACAATCTTATTGCGGTAACCGGAAAAATCGGACAACCGTTAAGGAACCTGCGGTTCTACGGGCTCACCTTCGAAGGAGCCACGGAAGGTGCTAGTGCGGTCAGCTTTGAGTTTGCACATGCCTGTGAGTTTACAGGCAACGAGTTACGCTCGGTCAGCGGAACCGGACTTTCCGTTAAATCTGGCTGTTACCAGACCCGAATTTTGGACAACCATTTTGAAACCATCGACAAGGGAGCCCTTTTCGTAAAAGGTCCGGATAATCCCATCGACGGAAGGGAGATCACCCGGGAAACACTCATCTCCCGCAACCGCTTTTACGATTGCGGCGGGATCAATATTTACGCAAGTCATACCCTGATGACCACCATATCACACAATTACATCACGAAAACCCGCGGAAGATACGCCATTGATGTGGGAGGATGGGCAAACCAGGAAGAGGCCATAGACGGAGGCTACGTGGTAGAATACAACCACCTCGACGATGTGCAGCGGGATGCTGACGATTCAGGAGCCATCAAAACGGCCGGACTGACCTTCAACTCATTTGTCAGGCGAAACCTGGTCCACGATGTGCGGGCAGGGTTCTTCAACGACAACGTAGGTTTCTGGTTCGACAACATGTCGTCGGGCTGGGTCACAGAGGAGAATATCTTCTACAACCTGGAGCAGGGTGAGATGAAGCTTTGCGCAGCCCTGATGGAGGATAACGTATACCGCAATAATTTCCTGATCGAAGCCCCGGCAGTCGTACCCGAAACCATTATTGAGGGTGAGCCCGTGTTTGAAGCTTCTGATCTGAGGATTGAGGCAGCTTCGAGAACCCTCTCAGGAGCTGTGGCTGCAGGAAGCGCCATCCGTATTTCGGCCAGGATCAGGAACAACGGGGCAACCGGCATCTCACCTGTGGAGCTGTTGATGGATGGCAGGGTGCTTGAGAAAAAACCATTTCCGGTGATAAAAAACAACGAGAGGACCATTGAATTCGAGGTGCGGATTTACGATGCCGGCGAACATTTCCTGGCAATCGGCACAACCCCTTTCCAGCCGGTCAGGGTGGAAGGCGACAAACCTGCCGTGGTTTTCGAGGATATTGAACTGTCAGGCAACAGGATCCTGATAGGAGAAAAAACCAGGGTCACCGCCACAGCCAGAAACCTCACGCCGGTCAGGCAGAATTTGGATGCATCGCTGTTTGTAAATAACCTGAGTGCTGAAAAGCAATCCCTGGAACTACAGCCAGGCGAATCGAAGCAGGTTTCATTCACGACAGAACTGGCTACCGGAGACCATGTTATCCGAATTGACAACAGTCCGGAAAAACACCTGAAAGTCTCCGGATCCGTCCCCCTCGATCTGTCAAAGGTGAAAATCCACCAGTATTGTTCAGCCAAGGCAAAGCCATATGAGATTGAAGCTGATGCCCGTCAGAACCGCTTTAAAATAACCGCCAGCGGATCCGACTTCTTCCACGCAGAGGATTCGTATGCTGCAGCCTACATTAAAGGCATTAAAGGTGACTTCGTGGCCACAGTTAAAATACTTCAGTTCGGACACCGTACCCATGAATGGTTCAGGGCAGGATTGTTTGTCAGAAACGACATGGCCAGGAGTTTTGACGTTCAGCCGGGCAGCAAGGGCAGCGTACTTGTTTTTGGCACTCCCGGACGGGCGGGCATTGAATACGATGAGTTTGGCAACGGTTGCATGCACAAGGCCAGCAGCCAGAATCTCCCAGAAAACTCAGAACCTCCCCTGTATCTGAAAATGGTACGCCACGGCAACAGCTTCAGCGGCTACATCAGCCCCGACGGTGTTAACTGGACGATCGAACGACATACCACGGATATACCCGGAATCGGCGAAAGCATTGACCTTGGACTGGCTGCCGGAGCGCCCGACAAACAGCAGTACCGGGTAGAATTTGCCGACTGGAAAATCGAAGTTGAAAAACAATATTATCGCCCGG
>CAYMXK010000210.1:0-3227 GCA_964393915.1 uncultured Prolixibacteraceae bacterium | reverse complement strand
ATCTTTGCCACCGGACAGTTTCTCAGGAAGGCCTCTTTGGGCAGGAACAGCATACGGTTCAGTAAGTCAGATGAGATAGCCACCGCGCCTGCCTATCCGTTAAGAGGACACCAGCTGGGATACAGGAATACAGCCAACTCGTGGGATGCCTGGAGTCCGGAGCAATTTGACCGGTACATCCGCGAACTGGCGCTGTTCGGCACCAACTGTATCGAAAATATTCCTTTCCAGGATGGCCCTCCGGGACCGGTCATGAAATATGAAAGGGATTTTATGAATGTGAAAATGAGTGAGATCTGCGACCGGTACGACCTTGACTACTGGGTTTGGACTCCCTCAGGCCTCGATCTTGGCGAAAGGGACAACTTCGACCTGGAAGTAAGCAAACACGTCGATCTGTATAAAAAATGCCCCCGTCTCGACGGTGTGTTCTTTCCGGGAGGAGATCCGGGGAAAAACCATCCCAGGTACGTGATGCCCTTTTTGAAGGCGATTGCCGGTGAGCTGAAAAAATTTCACCCGGAAGCCGGGGTCTGGATTTCGCTTCAGGGGTTCAGCGTGGAGCAGGTGGACTATTTCTACAATTACCTTGATGAAAATGACCCCGGTTGGCTGGCTGGAGTAGTATCCGGCCCCAGCAGCCCTCCCCTGTCTGAAACCCGCTTCAGGCTCCCGGCAAAATACCGCCACCGCCACTATGGTGACATCACCCACACAGTACGCTGCCAGTACCCCACCCCCTCCTGGGACCAGGCATTTGCCCTCACCCAGGGGCGGGAAGTCTGCAACCCCGAGCCATTCCACTATGCCGCCATACACAACCGGTACGCACCCTTCACCGATGGCTTCCTCTCCTACTCCGACGGGGTGCACGACGATATAAACAAGGTGGTCTGGAGCTGTCTGGGATGGAATCCAGACCAGGATGTGCAAACCATCATCACGGATTACACCCGCTTCTTTTTCGGCCAGTCGGTTGCTGATGACGCAGCCAGCGGAATTTTTGCCCTGGAGCGGAACTGGGCAGGTCCTGCCGAGCGCAACGGGGGTATAGAGACTACCCTGGCTTTCTGGAAAAACCTGGAAATAAAACATCCTGAACTGAACGAAAACTGGCGCTGGCAGTTGCTGGTGATGAGGGCATATTACGACACCTATGTCAGGCGCCGTAAAATATATGAGCAGGACCTGGAAAAGGAAGCTATGGTGATCCTTTTGAAATCCAGGGAGATGGGAACAGGCAAGGCCATGGAGGCAGCCCTCGCTATCGTCAACCGTGCCGACAGCCATCCCATCGCCCCGGAACTCCGGCAAAAGGTGGTTGACTATTGCGAGGCCTTGTTTCAATCCATCGGGTTACAGACCAGCGTGGAAAAACACCATGCCAGCGGACCGGAGCGGGGTGCCATTCTCGACTTTATTGACTACCCCCTCAACAACCGCTGGTGGCTGGCCGATGAGTTTGAAAAAATCAGGATGATGTCTTCTGAGGAAGAAAAACTTGCCCGCCTGGAGATTATCAGGGCATGGGAAAATCCGGGTCCCGGCAGCTTCTACGACAATATTTCTGACCTCGCAAAAGGGCCCAGGGTAACCACCAGCAAATATGATGCAACCGACGTGGCGTGGTGGGACGGCGGGATGAGCCGCAAACGACTTTCGACCCAACTGTTCCAGAATTTCCCGCAATTGAAATATGACGACCTGGATCCGGACGGCCGCTACCTCATCCGGATTGCCGGTTACGGGGAAGCACTGCTCAGGATCGACGGGGTAAGGGTGTCGCCCCTGGTCTACGACAAGGAGCTGGAAGAGTTTAAGGAGTTTCTCGTCCCGCAAAAATTGGTCAGGGACGGAGTTCTCGAAATCAGTTTCGATGAACCGGAGGAGTCGCACCTTAACTGGCGCCAGCATTCCAAGGTATGCGACATCTGGCTGATTAAAAGGTGATAACAAGTAACCACATAAGGTGCCAGACATGAAAGAACTCTACCCTCTTTTTGGAATCGTAACGGTACTCAATACTCCTTTCAGGGAGGATGGCAGCGTTGATTACGGGGCTTTGAGGTTGCATGCCGAATATGCCCTGAAGGCCGGAGTGGCCGGGTTTCTGGTGCCTGCCATGGCTTCGGAAATGACCAAACTGACGGTGGAAGAACGGCTCGGGATGGTACAAACAGTTATGGAGGCAGCAGGCGACCGCGTTCCGGTAATTGCCGGGGCCGGCGATCCGGATCCGGAAAAAGCCAGAATTATCCTTAAGGAATACCTCTCTCTGGGGTGCCGGAATGTGTTGTTGCAAATCCCCTTCCGGAATGCAGAACAATTCAGGAAGCAGTTCATGGATCTTGCAAGGACAGAACCGGAAATGATCATGCTGCAGGATTGGGATGCTACAGGATATGGCCTTCCGGACGAATTGATCGGAGAACTGTTTGATACCGTGGAAGCCTTCCGCTGCCTGAAGGTAGAAACCATTCCTGCCGGCGTAAAATACACCCGGATACTGGAACTTACAGAGGGCCGCCTCAACGTAAGCGGCGGTTGGGCCGTGACACAGATGACCGAAGGACTGAAAAGGGGCGTCCATGCCTTCATGCCGACAGGAATGCATGCCATATACTGTAATATTTACAGTATGTTCAGGAACGGAGAGATTGCCGGGGCAGAGCAGCTTTTCCGCAGGATATTGCCCGTGCTGAACTTTTCGAACCAGCACCTCGACATTTCCATTCACTTTTTCAAGTGGCTCCTCTACCGGCAGGGCATTTACCCCACGCCCCACCTGAGGGAGCCCTTCCTGCCCTTTGATGCATTGCATCGGGAAATTGCAGCCCAACATATTGAAATGGATCAGCTATCTCGCCCAGGAGCCCCCGCCAGACGCCCTCCGTTTTCAGGTCACCTGCCTTACCTGCGATTCACTTTTGCTGATTTCCTTTTTTGCACACAGCACTTCAGGTAATGAAAAACTGTGCGTGCCCGTGCTTACCAACATCGAAAATGAACCTGACGATGCGCAATCGTTTATACGTTTTCTTCCTTACTTCAACCCGTGGGAAAATATTTTGCCCGAATTAACCACTTAATCTGAATAGTATGTCAAAATCTAAAAGAGCGCTGTACCTTCTTACCTCGGTTTTGCTTCTCAATGCGTGTACCGGAGCGGACATAAGAAGCGCAAGTCAGTCAATCGAAAAGATCATTTTCGACACCGACATGGGTTC
>CAYMXK010000209.1:0-8136 GCA_964393915.1 uncultured Prolixibacteraceae bacterium | reverse complement strand
GTATGGATGATGGCAGTTACCGCTGTTTCGGTTGTTCTCCATTGAATGATCCCGGCCTTAAGCTGGAGTTCTGGGACAACGGTGATGAAATTGTGGTACATTGGATCCCTGATAAAAAGTATCAGGGATTCAGTGATATCCTCCATGGTGGTATTCAGGCAACTTTGATGGATGAGGCAGCCAGTTGGTATGTATTTGCCAAATGCGGGACATCCGGCGTTACCTCTGAAATGCAGGTCAGGTACCTCCGCCCTTTACATATTTCAAAGGGCGAAATTATTATCACCGCCAGACTCCATCAGCAGACAAAAAGGATTTGTACCATTGCCTGCAGGATTTCCGATAAGGCTGGTGTTGAATATGCAACCGGGGAAATTAAATATTTTATATTTCCAGCTGAGGTTGCAAAAGCAAAGTATAATTATCCGGGAATTAAAGCATTTTCAGGTGAGTAGCATAAGCCTTGTTCTTTGTGTTTCTAACTCAACCCGGTTGTATTCAGGTTAATGATTCCCATTTCCAAATTATCTTTTATTTTTGGAATGCTTAATTGATTTCATGTCGAAATCATCCAGGTCCTCTTCATTAAAATCATCGTAAATGGAGAGGCGTCTTTTAGTACTTTTTTCTTTTTTCACAGCACCGGGAAGGGTTGATTTCTTATCAACTTTATCAATTCTCTCACGGTACCCATGGTTTGAAAAATCCCGTTTCATCGTCTATTAGGAAAATAATGTTGAAATTCAGATATATAAACAAAAAAATATAAATAGAGTTCATGAAAATTTCAAGTGCAATTTAATGCAAAATTTGCAATATTTACAAACATTAAAGTGAAGAAAAATGTTGAGAGTTGTACTTTTTAGTTTTTTTATCGTTTCTTAATTAAAGAAATAGCGGGTTTAACCAAAAAATTACCCCAATTCTAAATTCATGGTTGCTAAAATACTGATATTAAGTTTAATATTTGGATTCTCCTGGAGTGCTGGCGGTCAAAACAGGACAAGGACTTCAAGGCAACTTGAGGAGGCAAAAGCGGCCTTTCAAGTACGAAATTATGAAAGGGCGATTTCTGCCGCTCAAAGAGGCCTTCAGTCTGACAGTGAAAATGCTGAATTGATTTTGCTGCTTGCTGAGATATACCATGAGTTAAAACAGCCGGAAAAGGAAACCGTTTACCTGGTTCGGGCTTCCCGTTTACCCTCCTATCCGTCCTTGGTTGATTTTCGCCTGGGAGAGGCGTATTTTCAAAGTGGAAACTACGAAAGTTCTTTCTTATTCATTGAAAAGTATCTTGCGGGTAACCCATCCGGAACACTGGTTCCCCGGGCAGAGAGGATAAGAGCCAGTGCAGCCTTTGCCAAAGAGGCCATTAAACACCCTGTAGGATTTGAACCTATGAATATGGGCGATTCAGTCAATACACTTTACGATGAATATTGGCCGTCGCTGACAGTCGATGGCGCCACACTGGTATTTACCCGGCTGCTTCCTGTGGAAGGTTCAAAATCGGTTAAGCAGGAAGATTTTTTCATCAGCAGGGCTGACAGTTCCGTCTGGTCAATGGCGCAACCCATGCAAGAGATTAATACTCCGTTGAATGAGGGCGCCCAGACTTTATCGGCCGATGGTACCCTCTTGTTTTTTACGCGTTGCAATCACCCCGACGGTTTCGGAAGTTGCGATATCTGGTTTTCCCGGCTGGTGAACGGTAGCTGGACACTCCCCCGGAACGCCGGAAGACCGTTGAATACCCAGGCCTGGGAGGGGCAGCCTTCCTTGTCGGCTTTCGGCGATGTGCTCTATTTCTCAAGTAACCGTCCAGGCGGAAAAGGAAACAAGGATCTATGGAGTATTGACCTGATGGGTTGGCGCCCAGATGGACTCCCTTTCTGGGGCGAACCTGTAAACCTGGGCGACAGCATCAATACTTCCGGAGATGAAATATCTCCTTTTATCCATCCCAACAACATCGACTTATTTTTTGCTTCCGATTATCGGCCGGGCTTTGGTGGTTTTGATTTGTTCAGGTCATACCGTAAGCCGGATGGTGAGTGGATAACGGCAAAAAACCTGGGATATCCTGTCAACACAACCGGAAATGAGCAGGGACTGGTAATTGAAAGGAGAGGCGTGATGGCATATCTTGCTTCGAACAGGGAAGCCGACAGGGGGATGGATATTTACACCTTTGAGCTGGATGAGGCTCTTCGCCCTGATCCGATAACTTATATTCGAGGGAAAGTCGTTGACCGGAAAACCGGTCAGCCGGTCTCCGCCGCTGTTCAGTTGAAGGGCCTGGACCTGGAAAAACCTGTTGATGTAAGGCTTAAGGCTGATCACCAGGGTTTGTTTACCGTAGCCCTTCCTTCGAGTCAGCAATTTGCTTTTCTTGTGAACGAACCGGGCTATTTGTTCTATTCCGAACATTTTATGGCAGAGCCTTCGTCAGAAAGAGCTGAACCGGTGTACAGGAATATTGAGCTGATTCCTGTAGAAATCGGACAACAGACCCATTTGCACAATATTTTTTATGAAACCGGATCGCATGTGATATTGCCGCAATCGCTGCCTGAACTGGAGACCCTTGTTCATTTTCTTAGCCAGAACCGTTCATTGGAAGTTGAAATACAAGGACATACTGATAATGTCGGTGATGCTGACTACAATATGGGACTGTCGGAAAGAAGGGCCCTGTCAGTGTTAAATTATCTCACGGGGCAGGGTGTGGGTGAAAACCGGCTTACCTCTGCTGGCTATGGATATTCGATGCCGGTTGATACCAATGAAACAGAAGCGGGAAGGGCCAGAAACCGGCGGACAACCATCAGGATTACCGGAGTTTTGCCACATCTGCGGGAGTAATGGGGCCGGAATTGTTTTTGAAATTCTGCCGCACAAAGGTCAGCACATCTGCAATTTGCTGATCGGTAAGGTGGGTATGCGGAGGCATTATGCCATTGTATTCCACTCCATCGATAACAACTTTACCCGACATTCCTTTCATGGTTACCTCTATAAGTTTACCGGTATTTCCATTTACCGTTTTGTTGTTGATAAGAGGTGGATGTAATCCCCGGATGCCGGCGCCATCGGCCATATGGCAAGCTTTGCAGTACTGGTCATATACTCTTTTCCCCGGATGTTCCTGCATTGCCTGCACAGTGGTTTTCTCTGTTTCGGAAAGAGCGTTGCCGGAACTTTTTTGAGATGGGCTCCCGCAGGAAATCAAAGACAAGGAAAGCATAAAAAATATGGTGAGTTTACTGTAAGTCATATGTGTTATTATTAATAGTTTGAATTATAAGTCTACCCTTTTTCTGCCACCAAGGCACCAAGGCACCAAGAAACACAAAGATTATCCATCTCTGCCACGAAGGTACCAGAACCCATAGGATTTTGCCAAAAATAGGATAATTTCAGATATCAAGACCGGTAATTGCAGTTTCGCTGAAAGGAACAGTTAAAATCAGGGTTTTATCATCTGTATATTAACGTAATATTCACACTGGAATTGTTTTTAATAATTTTTGCTTTGATGCTATTCTTTTATGATATTCGCACCATAATTGTCAAAGAGCCATCGAATGGAACCAGGTGAACGGATCAACCCCGAATCGGAAGTACCCAAATACAAACAGGTAGTCGATCTGATTATCAGTGATATTGACTCAGGTATTTTTAAACATGGGCAACGGGTACCTTCCATCAATGAAACCAGTGAAGAGTTACTTATTTCGCGCGACACGGTTGAAAAGGCCTATATCCGCCTCAAGAAGATGGGGATTTTGTTGGCTGTTCGGGGCAAGGGTTATTTTGTAAACCAGTCGGGCGTTGCTAAAAGACTGAGGGTTGCATTTATCCTGAACAAGTTAAGTAACTATAAGCGGAGTATTTACTATTCACTGGCTGGTTCGCTGGGTGCAAAAGCCAATATTGACGTGTTTATTTACAACCATGAACTGGATGAATTTGAGGCCATTATTGACAATAACCTCTTCAATTACGACTACTTTGTGATCATACCCCATTTTACCAGTGAGAATGCCGATTACAGCAGCGTAATCAGAAAGATTCCTAAAAACAAGGTCATCATTACCGATCGCTTTCCTGAGGATCTTCGTCAATATCCTGTAGTTTACCAGGAGTTTGAGGCTGATATTCAATCAGCGCTGGCCAAAGGGATGCACCTTTTGAAGAAATACCGCAAGCTCAACCTGGTGTTTCCCTCCGATCAGTTTTATTCGCGGCGAATTCTGCGTGGCTTTCAGATTTTCTGTCAGGTGCATGGCTTTGCGTTTTCGATTATCGATAAGCTTTTAAAAGAACACATCCGCGAAGGGGAAGCCTATATAGTGGTCTCGGATGATGATTTGTACATGTTTATTAAAATTTTGCGCGAAAAAGGCTGGAAAACAGGCAGGGAAGTGGGTGTTGTAGCCTATAACGACAATCCGGTAAAGGAGATCCTGGAAGAGGGGATCACTACCATTTCCACCAACCACGACGAAATCGGGAGGTTAATAGCCCAGATGATATTGACCCGCGATTTCAGACAAATACGCACACCATTTGAGTTTATTGAGCGGAAGTCTCTTTGAACTTTTTCCGGGCAGGCTTGTCTTCATGACAACTTTTACAGCTTACGAAGTGGATATTATTTGGGCTTGAAGGTGACATGTAGCTGGTATTCATTGTTTTAACATCAAGGTTGCAGTTGCTGATACCCGGATGGCATTTGTCGCATGAGTTGCGCTGGTTGTTGCTGTGTGGCTCATGGCACGCGCGGCAACTGATTCCTTCATGAACCCCGACAGGGGTGCGGTCATCGGATGTTCCCGCCTCATGCCAGACCGATGGCGCATGGCACTGCACGCACAGACGGTATACGGGATCTTCGGGAGTCCTCACCGTATCACCAAACACCATAATCACAGGATCGGGAAGATTGCCCGGCGAAAAGTGAATCCTTTCATGGCGGCTGAAAAAGCCGAGCGATTTGTTGGAAATGTTCCTGCCAAAAAAAATATTCTTTGGTTCAGAATAGTCTGGTTGTTTCAACGGTTCCCCTTCGCTGTGAATATGGTGGCAGGCCATGCAGGGTATGGCGGGCTGGTTTGACTTCTGTGGCTCTTTCAGAACCCATGGTCCCTCGATTGAAATTGGTTCCACCAGTTCGTCGATGGTGTTTTCGTAGAACATGCCATGGCAGCGAAGACAGTCGTAGTTGAGCAGTTCCCTCTGGTTTTGCTGTTCATTGAGGAAAATGGATGCGTAGTTGACTGAGTGCCCGCCCGATTGCCATTTGGCAAATTCCGACTGGTGGCAGTTTCTGCACCGGTCGATGGTTTTCAGGATTTGTGCTTCGGAGAGGCGGATGTCTTCGCTGTGCATGTCGTATTTCAGATGCGAAAAAACCATCCGGGATTTTTCCCTGAGGCTGTGAATGCCGTTGGTCAGTGCTGTTCCATGGCACTCTGTGCAGGTTACTTCCCGGTGTGCCGAGGCTGACCAGCTGTTAAATGCATGGTTAATTTCATGGCAACTGGTGCAGGTTCTCTCCGGAGAAGCATGGTTCCACCAGGTATAGAAACCGCTCAGCAACAGCAGCAATGGTGCAAATACCACAATCAAGATGAATACAGGTCGTTTGATCAATTTTGCAGTCATTGTTTTACGATTTTAACCGGGTTCCTTTCCACATATCCACAATCTGATGGCCAACATAAAATCCAAGCGCCATAATCGTAAGTGCAGGATTAAATCCACCGTTGGTAACCACAAGGCTGCCGTCAGCCACGAAAATATTGTCTGCCTCGTGAAGTTGTCCGAACCGGTTGGTAACCGAAGTTTTCTTATCGTTGCCCATCCGGCAGGTGCCAGCCTGGTGTTGGCCTCCGCTCAGGCTGGGACCTCCGCCTATTTGCTGCCAGGTAAAATGTGCACCTGCTTCCTTCAGCCACTCCTCCGCTCTGGCAGAGAGCATTTCGCATCCTTTGCGGTCGTATGGATGGCGTTTACCCATCAGTTTTGGGACGGGAATGCCCCAGAAGTCCTTCACATTTTCATCGATGGTTACCCGCGCTTCAAAGTTGGGGATCTCCTGGAAAGGCCCTTTCACAGCTATTAATCTTTTAAACTGATTGCGTTGAAATTCTTTGTGTTCCCTGCCCCAGCGGGCAGATCCGGGAGGCCTTATTCCCGTGAAGAGATAGGGCATGGGAATAAATTCGTTGGCCAGCATTCCTCCTCCCACCAATCCATCAACATGGTGGTTGAACTCAGAGATGGCTATGCAGGCACCTGGTCCCACATCGTCGTAAACCTCCTCATTAAATAGCCCATAGGCTCCTGAGTAGGCATGACCCTGCAGATTGCGACCCACCCAGTCGTGGTTGTTTCCAGCTCCGTTGGGGAACAATTTTGATCTGGAGTTGAGCAATAGCCGCGCAGATTCAGTGGCAGAGCCTGCTACCACCACAATGTCAGCGGTTTGTATCCGGCCCTTGTTGTTTTCATCAAAATATTTCACTCCGGTCGCTCTGCCTTTTTCATTGAGCATGATTTCTGCCACCTGGCAATGGGGGCGCACCTCGCAGTTTCCGGTCTTCATGGCCACCGGTATGACGGTGTTGTGGCTTCCGCATTTGGCATTCACCGGACAGGCAAAACCTACACATGTTCGCATACGGTAACAGGCCGGCCGCCCGTCGTAGGGAATTGAATTGCGGAGCATTGGAATAGGGAAGGGGTGCCATCCTTTGCGCCTGGCTGCCTGGTCAAGAATATTGCCAATGCGGTTGTATGCAAAAGGTGGCATCGGCAAGGGTTTCTTCCTGTCAGGCACAAATGGATTCTGCGGATCGGCGCCAGCAACTCCAATCTCCCATTCTGCCTGCTCATAATAGGGCTCAAGATCTTCGTAAGTGATGGGCCAATCTTCGAGGGTTGAGCCTTCCACATGTCCGTAAGTGGTTTTCATTTTAAAATCCTCGGGCATAAACCGCCAGGCCATCGCACCGTAGCTGACTGTTCCCGAACCAACGCAGGCAGCGTTGTTGTTGTATGACCCTTCGTGGGGATATACCACGCGTTCATTACCATTGCTATCTACTACTACCCGCCAGTGTTTGTCCCTGTGGGGCCCAAATGCATTGCCCAGGACGGTTGTACGCTGGGAGCACAGTTCATCATCGTCGTGGTCATCATACGTCTGCCACCCTCCCCGTTCAAATAAAACTACGGTCATACCGTGGGTTGCCAGTTCTTTGGCCACAGGTCCGCCACCAGCGCCGGCTCCGATTACCACTGCGTTTACATGATGGTTTTTCATGGCTGATAGATATTCAGGGTTTCCGAACGGGGTGTATAAATGTTCCGGCCGATAACATGCGGATAATCAACCTTCATCATTTTGTAGCTCACATAATTTTTGTTTCCTCCGTGCCTGGGAGATCCATAAAACCCTTGCATGGTATGGTTTCTCAGCATGGTGAAAAACTGTGTTCCTGAATTTTCCCTGAAGTAAGGGTGCTCTGTTTTGTTTGCTTCGAGCTCTTTCAGCAAAGAAGTCTGGGTTTCCCAATCCAGTTCCTCGAAATTATTTCCCGCTTTTTCCCGGCAATAATCCTGAAATGCTGCAAGTCCGTTGCTGTATCTGTCACGCATGTCTGAATAAAATCCAGCCAGTTGTTTGTCGATAAAATTAACTACGCCCGCATCTGTAGCGCCAGGGTCTTCATCTGCCGGAATTATCTGTTCGGCTATCGCAGTAAGCAGTTTTGCCTCGCTGTCGGAAAGCACTCTCCAAAAGGAGATATCGCGATGGCAAGCCGGTAAAAACATAAGGCTACTTCCGGCCAGGGATAATCCTTTTATAAATTGTCTCCTGTTGATGGTCATAGTGCACAAATTGGTTCAATTGGTCAAATGTATATCAATAATGAAAACTTTTTGTGTGCCAAAAAACTGTTTTACAACATATCACAACGTCAGATATAATTAATATTAGGAAGTTTTTTAACTACTGGAGGATAACGGCGACGGGTAATGCCTAATTTGGCGCCTTGAAATTGATGTTAGAATCATGAGCCGGTTGTTTTATCCGAAATTATTCAGCGTATTAAAAACAGGATA
>CAYMXK010000208.1:0-8230 GCA_964393915.1 uncultured Prolixibacteraceae bacterium | reverse complement strand
TCGAACGACTCACGGCCCGGCTCCCCATCAGTCTGGATGAGACGCAGTCCGGGAAGCCTTCCCTGTAAGGCAATCAGCAGGTTATTGGTACGACTGGTCAGCAATTCTTCTCCTGAAATGGAGAAAACAGAGGCAGTTGTCTGCACTTTTAACTGTTTTCCAAAAGCTACGTCCTGATATTCCGTTTTACCAGGGACAAGTACCAAACTATCCTGTGCATGGGCATAATATGTGGCCAGAAAAAAACCACAGATTATCAGAATATATTGTCTCATTATATTTTGCATCTTAATTAGTTTAAAAATTAAAAATTTCTCCTGAAATGCCGGTTATCTCCAGGCCTCCGGCTGCTCAAGCCCCGGCAGCAACTTCTGGTCGACAGCAGGGATGGGCAGTATTTTGTATTTCTCATTATGGCACGCCCAAACAAAAGGTATCTGGTAGCGGGTGTATTTATAGGCATTCCCTACTTTTTCGGGAAGGATACCACTGACCGTGTTGTTGTTCACATCGCTGATCAGGTCCCAACGCCTTACATCATAGAAACGGTGGTCTTCGAGCAGCAATTCCACACGGCGCTCGTTGTAGATGCGTTTCATCAGCCACTGCGCATTGCCCGTTTCAGCACCGGGTACGTTCCTGATCGAAGGCTGGCCTGCGCGCAAACGGGTTTGGTCAAGGGCATCACATGCCTCGCCCAGACGTCCAGCCCCGCACAAGGCCTCCGCGTAGTTCAGCCAGATTTCGGCATAGCGCATATAGAGAGAATGCTGGTGGGACCTTGCATTGCCCTGTCCTGCAGTACCCTTGCCATACCACAATGGGTCGCGGTCCTTGGCAAAATAATAGCCGGTATATGTTTTTCTGTTGCTTCCACTGGTAGTAATGCCGTTAGTTCCGGTACCGGGTGCGCCGAGGAATGTCATAACTGTTATCAATCCATACTGATAAGATTGTCCGAAATCATTCCCATTGAACAGGATATCGCGATACAGTCGGGCATCCCTGTTCACATAGGGGTTGTTTACATCATCGTAACCGGCCGCAAGTGCTTCGGGAGTAAATACCGGATTGGCATGGGTGGCATCGTAATTCTGGATAATCATCGCACCATTATTCATTTCATAGCAATCCACGATCTCCTGCGACGGGGTTTCCCCTGTTTTAGCCGGAGAATAATCACACCGTTTGGGGACTGCCAAACGCAGATCCATCCCTGCAATATTGCTTAACTGTGGCATCCTGTCGCGGCCTCTCCAGATCACCTCAACTGCTTCCACGTCAACTGAATATGGGGTAATATACATCCTCTTGGTATTTTCAAAAGGTTCGAGCGAATAGGCGTTCAGGTCGAGGAACTGTTTGGCAGCAGCAGCGGCTGCTTCATATTTAGCCGGGTCGCCTGTCGGATTGTTCAGCGGACTCGCATTGTACAACAACACCCGCGATTTCAGGCCGTACACAAATCCCATTGGCATACGGTATTTATCTTGTGTATTCGAAGGGTCACGCTTCAAAGGGATAATGCCCCTGTCGATAACCCCCTGCAGCTCTGCTGCTATGCGGGTGGCCACTTCATCGTACGTGGGGCGTTTAAATTCTGCCCATCCGTCATAGTCGAGTGTAAATGTTTTGTCGACAAAGGGGAGCGGGCCATACATGCTGATCAGTTTTAAGTGGTAAAAGGCCCTCAGTGCAATGGTTTCCTCCCGCATCAAATCCCTTTCCTCCTGAGGCATCTGCTCAAGTGGTACGGTAATATTATCAAGATTCTCAAGGAACAGGTTACAGTATCTTATGGCACCCCAATACCTGCCCCACCAGGCGGCGTTAGGGTTTGAATAAGCATTGGCCTGTTCTCCGGCCCATACACCTGGGTTTGTCGGCGATACCGCGCCCGAGCGCCAGGCATCCATGCTCTGTCCCTGGGCATCAAAAACGTTGTCAGTCAGTGATTCTTCCGAGGTCCAGAAATAGAGATAAAACCGGTGTTTGGGTAAACCAGCATAGGTAGCCTGGAACATTCCCCTTACCTTACCGGCATCATTTAACATCCCTTCCAGGGTCTCCCGCGAATCGTCGGCACGGTCCAAAGCCTCTTCAAAAGCCTTTTCGCAACTTACCGCCGTGAAAAGAAACAGGATTATGAGAGGTATAATGTGTGTTATATTATTTTGTCGTTTCATAATATCAGTGATTTTTCAATGATTAACTAATAAATTATCCGGAATCCCTTAGAAGGTAATATTCAGTCCAACATTGTAATTGGCAAATATCGGGTGGCTCAGGGAGTTTGAAACTTCAGGGTCAAAATACTTAAACGGCATATTGTCAAAAGTTGCCAGGTTCATCCCGTTCAGGTAGACCCTAAGGTTTTCCAACCCCAGCGATTGGGCCATGCGTTTTGGCAGGCTATATCCGAGTTCGACATTTTTTATCCTCAGGTACCATAAATCAATAACCCAGTAGTTGCTGGTTTCGTGGTTTCCTGAAATCCCGTCGACATGCAGCCTGGGGTAGCGGATATCGCCGCCGCTGGCAGCCTTTTCAGGGGTCCAGGCGTACTTATGTAATTCAAAATAATTCTTCCATCCGAAACGGGCAGCATTTCCCTCCCATTCCTTCACACCACGACCCGCGAAATTGAAGGAATAGTTGGATACCCCCTGCAACAACAAGCTAAAATCAAAACCCTTGTAATCGAGATTCAGGGTATACGAAAGGTTCAGTTCCGGAACCGTCGGGAATTTCATCGGTACCATGTCTTTGGCGCTAATTTCGCCGTCTCCGTTCACGTCGCGGTATTTTAAATCGCCGGGAAGGGCAACGCCCTGCTGGCTCTGGTCGGCCCAGGAAGCTATTTCAGCCTCGTCGGCAAAATAACCCACTGCATCAAACCCGAAAATCACACCTCTGGAAAAACCTTCCTGCCGGTATGGGTAGGCATATGTTTCATCGAAAGGAGACTCGTTGTTTTTCTCAAGCACGTTCCTTGCGAATGCCGCGCTGAGACGGTTCATTATAAAAAGGTCTCCCCTGAATTTTTTCTTGTGTGAGAACGAAGTTTCAAAACCGCGGTTGGTCATCACCCCATCATTAACCGGAGGCATTGTCAACTGCCCGAACAGGTATCTCGGGACTGCCAGCTGGGTGATCAGGATGGAATTCCGTTCCTCATGAAACAGGTCGAGTTCCCACCTGAAACCGCCTTTAAAGCTGCTCTCGATACCGATGTTAGCCTTATTGGCTACCTCCCAGCTAACCAGCGGATTTGCCATGGAATTTTCATAAACGGGGTTGGGAAGGCCCGGTATATTGCCGGTGCCATTAAAAAAGCCCCCGGTACCCTGGGTCCAGTCGTCGACATAGATAAAACGCCTGTTGGATATACCATCGTTACCTACCTGCCCGAATGATCCCCTGATTTTCAGGAACTCGATGGCAGATACTGACTTCATAAAATTTTCCTGAGTGAGCACCCATCCAAGTGAGACGGACGGGAAGAAACCAAACCTGCGGCCTTCCGCGAATTGCTCCGACCCGTTCATCCCAAAGTTCAGTTCTGCCAGGTAGCGCTGGTCGTAATTGTAGGTAGCACGCCCAACAATGCCTACATAATTATAAGGAACATCGTTGCCTACGATTTCCTGATTTTGTTTGTACAGCAACAAGCCGCTCACTGTGTGACCGCCAAACTTGTTATTGTAGTTTAACGAAGCTTCCAGGTCGAAGGTATTGCTCTGTGACTGTGTCAGTACCGGTATTAGTTCAATGCCCGAACTGCTCAGCGTATATACAACTGAATCCTGGCCTGCAGAAGTCTGAACAAGGGATGTTGCCCACTGGTCAGGAGTTTGCCTGTAACCCCGCCGGTGCGTGTTTCTTGCATCGTACGAGGCAATTGCGCGGGCCGATAACCCTTTGGTGACAAAATCCATGTCCAGTTCAAACCCGACAGTGCTGTTCACCTGATTGGTTGTCGCAATCTTATACCCCGACTGGTTCAGCCATGCGTATGGTCCGGTACCCATAGGGGTAACCCCGTCGGAAAGAAAATCGGAAGTGGCCAGGGATGGTTCGTCGAGCATCTTGGCGATCAATCTGAAATAGGAAGATTCGGCACCGGTGGCTGCTGTGGGCAAATCGCCGCGGACCATAGGGTCGTTCTTGTCCTGTAAATAGCCTGATAAATTCATCCACCCTTTCAGCGATTTGGTAATCTGCATATCGATGTTGGCGCGGTATGTAAAGCGGTCAAGCCGTTGCGAATTGTCATAACCGTACTCGTCGTTGGGTACCGTCTTGAAAGGGCCACCCTGACTCATATAGCCCACACTGGTAAAATATTTGGTTTTTTCTGTCCCTCCCTGCACGTTAACATTGGTTTTGTACATGGGGGTAAACTTATGCATGAATTCACCGAAGTAATCCCGGTCCATGTAAAACCCGGTCAGGTCATTATTCTTCAGGTGCTCAATAACCGAATCATCAAATGCAGGCGGGTTGTTTGGATTGTCGAGCCTGACCACTTCATTACGCAGATTAACATAATCGATAGCATTTAGTGGCTTGGGCAGCCGGGTTGGGGTTTGCATAGAGTAGTTGGCATTTGCCGTAACCCGGGCCTTGCCCACGACCCCCTTTTTGGTGGTTACCAAAATAACGCCGTTGGCACCGCGAACACCGAACACGGCTGTTGCCGAAGCGTCTTTCAGTATCGAAACCGATTCGACGTCATACGGATCAATGGTCGTAATTGAACGTTCAACACCATCAACCAAAATTAACGGGGCAGACGAATTCATTGTAGCCTGACCGCGAATAAACGTCTGTAGATTTTCAGCCCCAAGTTCACCATCTTTGATCATGATGGTTAGTCCGGGCATTTTCCCGGCCAGACCTGCAGTGAGGTTCGATGTCGGCGACTGGACAATCTCGGCAGAGGTAATTGTCGAGATAGCAGCAACCACACTCTCCTTTTTCTGAGTGCCATAACCTACAACAACCACTTCTTCAAGGGCCTCGGTTGATTCCCGTAAAGTAATATCAATGGTAGTCCTTCCAGAAACCTCAACTTCCTGGGTTTCCATTCCGACAAATGAGAATACCAAAACAGCGGCTTCCTGATCTCGGACCCGGATGCTGTAGTTCCCGTCAGCATTTGAAATAACACCATTGTTAGTACCTTTTTCAATAATTGTTACTCCGGGGACCGGACTCCCCGAAACATCTGACACTTTTCCTTTTACCTGGGCAAGTAACTGTAGGTTTATGAAAAACAGTACGCCTAGTAAAAGCATTTTCTGCCAAAGTTTGCTTCTAAATCTTTCCATAGGTAAATTTTAGATTTGTTTTAGTAAGAGATTTTATTTCTACCCATCAAAATTCCAAATATTGACTTAGATAAACATTAAAATTTTGATCTAAAACTTTTCAGATTGTTCCATTTTCCGGTTTCACAGAGTTGAAAAAACTAGGGGTTTTATCGCCATCATATTGATAACAAGCAATTTTACACGGAAATAGGAGTATTTGGGCATAAAGTGCCCAACAGGTTTTCCCAGTTAGATTTTCCGAAAGCAAATATTATCAGACCATGTCAAAAACAAGGAAGGTGTTGAAAGTCCGGGATCGTGTGTGTAATTATATGTTTTGCACCAAAGGAACAAAAACGTTACTACTAATTTTGTCAATTAGAACAAAAACGTTACTTTTGTTGTTTGATTTATTGGTATTATGAAATTTTCGGAATTGTACAAAATTCTTGAAAAAGACGGCTGGTACATAAAGCGGACAAAAAAGCACCACGTTTATGCACATCCCTTGAAAAAGGGCGAAATAATGGTAGGAAAGCATAAGTCGGAAGAAGTGCCCACCGGAACCTTGAACGGAATTTTAAAACAGGCGGGGGCTGAAATAGCCCTGGTATTTTAAAAAATTTAAAACCATGAGAAAAGTAACTGTAATTATTGAAAAAAGCCCGGATTTGTTCAGCGCCTATGTCCCCAACGACAACAGGAGCACATTTGTAAACGGACAGGGTAAAAGCATTGCTGACGCCATTGCCAGTTTAAAAGAAGCTATTGCCGAAGCCATAGAAAGCTATATTGAGGATGGACAGTCTGTGCCAGATAATTTGGCAGGCGAAATTGAATTGGTCTATAAGTACGATATTGCCAGTTTGTTTGAATATTTCGAAGAGATAAACCTGAGCAGTTTTGCCCGGAAAATTGATATGAACGAATCATTGCTCAGGAAATATCGCAACAGGTTGGCCTATGCTTCAGAAAAACAGTGCAGAAAAATTGAAGCGGGGCTACACAAGCTGGGTGCCGAACTTTGCGCGGCCAGCCTCTTGCCATCAGCTTAAATAAAGACTACCCTGGAATTTACACCCGGGGCTAGTTGAGGAAATAAAACACAAGCTTGAACCGCCGGGGATCAATAGATTTCTGCAATTGGCATTAGGGCAAAAATCTAAACTATTTTTCACTGCTATGCCGTTATGGAAATTATCGCAAGGCTTCTACTATATCGCGTTGTTATGCGGCAATACAGCCGTGTAACAGCGATAGTATGGTAGCATAATCAATATGGAACCCATACCATAATGCCACATCGTGGCGGCATTATGGTAGACAATTATTTTTCCGTCACTTTATTATCTTTTAGCTGGCTAAGGAATTCGCGCGGACTAACCCCTTGCTCCTGCCGGAAAACAGTTGAGAAATATGACGGCGACCCAAACCCTGTCATCTCGCTGATTTCGGTTAGCGAATAATTGCCTGAATTGATCAGTTCAACTGATTTATTGATCCTGTACTTCTTAATATAGGCAATTGGCGAAAGTTTGGTGAGACCCATAAACTTCCGGTAAAATGCGGATCGGCTCATATTCATGCTTTCGGCCAAAAGCTGTATGTCAAGCTGAGGATTTGAAAGTTCCTTTTCAAGAAATTGGGTCAGCCTCGTAAGAAATTGAAAATCCAATTGATTTATTTCAGCTTTATCGGGTTGTGGCATTTGCCCGTTGAAAAAGATCTCATATAAACGCTTCCGGTTTTTCAGTTGACTGTCGATCGCCGCCAACAGAAAATCAATATTAAAAGGCTTGACTACATAAAAATCAGCGCCTGAGTGCATACCCTCAATCTGGCTTTCGTTTTCGGTTTTTGCTGTTAACAGAATAACAGGGATATGGCAAAGTTCTCTATCTTCCTTAATAGCTTTGGTCAATTCGAATCCGTTCATTTTAGGCATCATGATATCAGAAACAATCAAATCCGGAAGTTTTTGTTTAACCATCCTCAATCCAGATTCCCCATTGTAAGCAGATAAAGTCTTATAAAAAGATTTCAAGGAGTTGGTTAAAAATCCATTCAACTGGGGATCATCTTCAACAATAAGTATAGTCTGATCAGAACATTCTTTAATTTCCGCACCATCCGTATTTACACTTTCTGATAGTGCAACATACTTTTTGGTGCCTATGACTTCGTCAACCGGGCTGGAGCTTGCAAAATCCCTGGGCTCAAAAACAACAGAGTCATAGGGCAGAACAAAGGCGAAAGTCGTTCCTTTTCCGATTTTACTCTTCACCCGGATTTTACCTTTGTGAAGTTCAACCAGGGCCTTCGTGAAATTTAAACCAATTCCTGTACCCGAATAATCAGGACGCTGCATCCCGTTGACTTCAATTTGTTTATACCGGTCGAAAATTGTACTCCAATCTTTTTCATCGATACCAGGACCGTTATCAGTAACACAGATTTCGACCCAGGAAGCAACCCGCTTATCAAAATTAAAACCATAAATGGAGCTTGCCATTTCATGGGATAACTTACCCGCTGAAATCTCAATTCTACCGCCATTCTCAGAATGCTTAACCGCGTTGGCCAACAGGTTGCTTAATATTTTTTCCAATTTGTCGTAGTCGAAACAAAACTCAAAGTTATTGTATTCCTGAAAATCAATTACTATCTCTTTCTCTTTGGCATAAACTTTAAACAGTTGGATTATTTGATGAATTGCTTCATTGATACTCCGCTTTTCAAGCCATAAAGAGAGTGTCTCTCCTTCAAACTTCTTAAAAGCAAGCAGTTGATTAATCAGTTTCAGGAGCCTGCTAACATTATTATTCAAACTTAGTACAAATTCTTCAACTTTTGGGTTTAATTTCTCCTGGGCCGACAGTTGGGTAACTAACCCATATATTAAGGTAAGAGGTGTT
>CAYMXK010000207.1:5883-8335 GCA_964393915.1 uncultured Prolixibacteraceae bacterium | reverse complement strand
GTATGAAGTATAATTTTGATGAGATTGTAGACAGGCGCGGCACCGATTGCATAAAGTATGACGCTTTGCCCATGTTCTTCGGTGCTGATGATCTGCTGCCCCTGTGGGTGGCCGATATGGATTTCCGTACGCCCGATTTTATAATGGATGCCATCCGCAAAAGACTGGAACACGAAGTGCTGGGTTATACCTTCCGTAATGAAGGTTTCAGCAATTCGATTATTGACTGGGTAAAAGCCCGGCACAACTGGCAGGTATCCCGGGAGTGGATCTCTTTTAGTCCGGGAGTAGTGGCTGCAGTCACTGCCTCGGTCATGGCACTTACGGCTCCGGGCGACAAGGTTATCGTGCAGCCTCCTGTCTATTTTCCATTTTTTGAATGCGTCAGGGGGGTTAAGCGCCGGCTTGTCGAGAATCCTTTAAAACTGGTCGACGGACGGTATTATTTCGATCTCGAAGACCTGGAGGCTAAAATCGACAGCAAAACAAAAATGCTGATTCTTTGCAGTCCGCACAATCCGGGCGGAATGGTATGGAAACGCGAAGAACTCGAAGCCCTCGCTGAAATTTGCATCCGCCACAATATTATTGTTGTCTCGGATGAAATTCATGCCGATTTGTTGTTCGACGGACAGGTACATACTCCCTATGCCATGCTGTCGGAGGAGGCTGCCCAAAGCACTGTCATATGTATGGCGCCCAGCAAAACCTTCAACCTGGCTGGCCTGTCGACTTCGTTTGTGGTTATTCCCAATCCGGCACTGATGAAGAGTTATGAAAAGCTTATCCGGACCATGCACATCAATATGGGCAATATACCGGGGGCAGTTGCTCTCGAAGCGGCCTACAATCTGGGGGAAGAGTGGCTCAGGCAAATGATGGAGTATGTTCAGCAAAACTACCTGTACCTCAAGGAGTTTTGCACTGCCCATCTCCCGGAGGTGAAGGTCATGCAACCCGAGTCAACTTTTTTGGTGTGGCTCGATTTCAGGTCTTATGGAATGAAAGACAGGCATTTGAGCAAATTTATCGTTGAAAATGCCAAAGTAGGGCTTAATAATGGAGGACGGTTCGGAACCGGCGGAGATGGATTTATGCGGATCAATATCGGGTGTCCCCGGTCACTCCTTGCCGAAGCCCTGGAAAGAATCTCCATCGCTTTCAAACAGATATAGATTTTAGTAATTTTTGGTTATCCACTCAATTGCCGCACGGGTATCTATATCGTTCATACAGCGAAAATGGCCTTTTGGACATTTTTGGTAGCCCAGTTTCGAACAGGGACGGCACTTTAAACCGGTAACCTCCAGCCTCTTTGATTCAGGATGAGGCATATAGGGATACATCCCAAACTCGTGGACTGTATTGCCCCAGAAAGAAAGGATCTTCTTCCTGAAGGCCGCGGCGATATGCATCAATCCCGTATCGTTGGTCAGAACAACATTGGCCTTTTCTAAAAGAGAGGCCGATTCATGAATGGTGAGGCTGCCGCATAAATTCAGGATATTTCCGGTGCCAAGGGTGGCAATTTCCTCACCTGATGCAAATTCATTTTTACCCCCCAGGAGAACAACCGGATAGGGAATCTGGTTGCAGATCTCAAGCACTTTGGTGTTGGGAAGTCTTTTGGTATAATAGGTACCACCAAGGGCAAAGGCAACGTAACCAGCTTTAAATGGTTCAGGCAGGCGGGCCAGGTCATATCCGGCCTTTTCGGGAATAAAATACTCCAGGCCAGGCGAATCATTGCGGATGTTAAGTTCCCTTAAAGTTTCCATGTAGCGGTCCACTACATGTACACGGGGCATGAAATTTATTTTCAGAAGGATCAGCAGCCATTTATTTATATTTAGTTTTTTGCATGACCAGGCTTTCGCTTTGAGGTGTCTTTTAATCTGCCCGCTTCTGAAATTGTGGTGCAGGTCGATAATATAATCAAAATTTTCCTTTTTGAGACTCTTCAGTAGCGGGGTCATTTTATCATCAAGCAGGTGCAGCCGGTCAATATGGGGATTGTCCACAAGCAATTCTGCATACCTTACTTTGGTTACGAAATGAACTTCAGCGTTATTTACCTGATTTTTTATTGCCCTTAATACGGGAGAAGTTAAAACAATATCGCCAATTGAACTGAATCTGATTATCAGGAACTTGACTTTCATTTTTGGTTTTTATTCCGAATTTCAACCAATGCAACCAGCTTGTTGTGTATATTTTCAACCACCCCTCCGCTGATTTCATAAGTATGCTCACGGTTATTTTCCTCAATAAGCCGCAACGTACCTTCCTCCAGCAACGACATGATCGGAGCGTGTTTGTTCAGCATCACAAAAGGTCCTTTGCTTCCCGGTACTTCCACCAGCTTAACCTCGCCGCTGAAAAGCATCATTTCTGGTGTCAAAATCTCAATATACATCCTGTTATCTTATTAATATTCCGTTCTCCCGTCTCC
>CAYMXK010000207.1:0-5783 GCA_964393915.1 uncultured Prolixibacteraceae bacterium | reverse complement strand
CCCTTTTCAATGGCCTGTTCGATGGTCCCCACCAGGTTAAACGCAGCCTCGGGATATTTATCCACCTTACCATCCATGATCATATTGAACCCTTTGATGATATCGTCCATGCCTACAAGTTCACCTGCCAGTCCGGTAAACTGCTCGGCAACAAAGAATGGTTGAGAAAGAAAACGCTGCACCCTTCTTGCGCGGTGCACAATCAGTTTGTCTTCCTGCGAAAGTTCTTCCATCCCGAGGATGGCAATAATATCCTGAAGTTCTTTGTATCTCTGGAGGATATTGATTACCCGCTGTGTGCAATTGTAGTGTTCTTCACCTACAATATCCGGGGAGAGTATTCTTGATGTTGAATCGAGCGGATCGATCGCCGGATAAATTCCCAGCTCGGCGATTTTCCGGCTGAGTACCGTGGTGGCATCAAGGTGACTGAAGGTGGTGGCAGGTGCAGGGTCGGTAAGGTCATCGGCAGGGACATAAACAGCCTGGACCGATGTTATGGAACCGTTTTTGGTTGATGTGATGCGCTCCTGCATAATACCCATCTCTGTAGCGAGCGTCGGCTGATAGCCAACCGCCGAAGGCATGCGCCCAAGAAGGGCCGACACTTCCGAACCGGCTTGTGTAAACCTGAAAACGTTATCAACAAAGAAAAGGATATCGCGCCCGCCTGATCCATCGCCATCGCGGAGGCTTTCTGCAATGGTCAGCCCCGACAACGCTACTCGTGCGCGGGCACCTGGGGGTTCGTTCATCTGACCGAACACCAGGGCAAGCTTCGAACTTCTTACATTATCCATGTTCACCTTCGACAAATCCCAGCTTCCGGCTTCCATCGAGTGTTTGAACTCTTCGCCATAGTTCACAATATCGGCTTCAATCATCTCGCGCAGCAGGTCATTCCCTTCACGGGTACGTTCACCAACGCCGGCAAATACAGATAATCCACTGTGCGCCAGGGCGATGTTGTTGATCAGCTCCTGGATAAGTACGGTTTTACCTACCCCGGCTCCGCCAAACAACCCGATCTTTCCGCCCTTGGCGTATGGCTCAATAAGGTCAATTACCTTAATCCCTGTATACAATATCTCAGTTTCGGTGGTCAGGTCTTCGTATTTTGGCGGATCGCCATGGATGGTCAGGCCATCTTTAGGCAACGCCTCAAGGCCGTCGACCGGATTTCCGATTACATTGAGGAGGCGTCCCAGGGATGCTTCACCTTTGGGCATGCGAATGGGACTTCCCGTTGAAATAACATCCATGCCACGGCGAATGCCATCGGTGGCATCCATGGCAATGCAACGGATGGTATTTTCTCCAACATGTTGCTGACATTCAATGGTAAGGTTCCCCTTTTCGCGCACAATCTCCAGTGCATCATATATGGTAGGCATCTCGTCGCCTGCGTTTTCAAAGCTGACATCCACAACAGGCCCGATCACCTGGATCACTTTTCCCTTTAACTGAGTCATTACTAATCAATTTTTGATAGATAAACGTTGTTTTGAACAAGCAAAATTAAAATTGTTTTCATTGTTTCTTTACAGTTTGTCAAAAATTGTTCAGAATATGAGGTTCCTTCCGGAATTTCCCCTTTTGTTATCCGGACTAAATGATGCAATTTCCTTTCATCCCCTTTTGAAATTGGCTGCCCGTCAGGTTGCAGAAATACAATACAGGAATGTGCAAAGTTTTTTTAATCATAGTGCCCGAACCGGCTTCATATATGAATAATATGATTACATTACAATCATATTAATGATTAAAAAATAATCATGTGCCATCGGTTTGTATTAACATCTCCATTAGAAGCCATTGCCCGGCGCTTTGGAGTATTTGCCCATGACCGGCTGGAGTGGCAGTCCCGGTATATTGTCTCTCCCGGCGATGAAACCCTCGTGCTTACACAACATCATCCGAAACAATTGGTAATGTCTTCGTTCGGAATGACACCATCCTGGTCGGGGCAGCAGATCCTGATGGTTAACGCCAGGGCGGAAGGGAATAAAAATCGCGATGACGATCCAATGTTTTCGGGTGCAAAGGCCATTTTTATGAATGCGGCCTTTAAGAAGCCCCTTTTTTCGCAGCGTTGTGCGGTGATTGCAGATGCTTTTCTGGTGACTGGCCCGCAAATGCAGCCCTTCCTGGTCTATCTCCGGAACCGTGAACGGCCTTTCGCGATGGCTGGGCTGTTTGATATCTGGAAACACCCGGAATCAGGGTTGCTGGTACATGGATTCACCATTGTTACCGTGCCGGGAAATGCCTTGCTGAGGCAACTGCAGAATACCCGCATGCCTGTTATTCTCCCGAAAGGCAGGGAAACCGACTGGCTGAAGGGCTCCTTTCACCTCACTTCACTCCTGAAGATGCTCGAAATGTACTCACCCGAAAAGATGAATGCCTACCCGCTTGCAGGGGATCTCTCTGGGAGCGAAACCTTTACCAGGGATAGTTTGCTGCCCGTTGGTCCTCCGGTATACCGCGAAATGGATCTGAACCCTTTACAGCAGCGGTACTACAACTCAAGGCCCCGGTTGATGGGGAATGTTAAAAAGTAATTGAAAATAAAAACAAAAGATCGCCTGCAGTACACAGGCGATCTGGTTTACCGGCACCAGAATCCGGTCCCGGTTCAGCCTCTTAAGGCATTGGTGGATGGAGAGTATTATGAACCCGGGTTGTCCTTCTTTTCAGTTTCATCATCCTCGTAGAACTTGTTCCTGAAGTCTTCCTTGTTCCTGATTTTCTGGCTGTAGCTCATGCGGGCACTTTTCTCCCGCTCAAACATCCGTTTCATATCGACGGGATCTGCCATGTAGCTCATCGTATTGGTGATGGAGATCTTCAGCGCGAAGTCTGCCACATCATGGTTTGCCCCGATGTAGGTGAACGTCCAGTTTTTCAGGGAGAGTTCATCGATCATCTTTTTAATGGCCTGACCATTAAACTCAGTGGAGGCATTCTCCTCCCCGTCGGTCAGGATGGTGACCAGCACGTTGTAATCTTTGTATTGCTCCACTTCCCGCACCAGGTTGTTCAGGCTGAACCCAATGGCATCGAACAGGGGCGTCGATGCGTCCGGCCGGTATTTCTTCCCGTCGATCAGCGCCAGGTTTTTCACGGGCTGCACCGACAACAGCGTTTTTATGGCCAGTCCGTTGAAACTTACAAGGGTAATAAAGTGCTCCTGTTCCGGGAACTGGCTCTCTACCCCTTTTACGGTTTGGACGACTTCGTTGAACCCCTCAATGGTGGCCTGCTTGATGGATTGCATTGATCCGCTTTCGTCGAGGATGATCAGGTTGAATACTTTGTGTTTTGTTTCCATGGTGTTTCTGTTTAATAAAGATTTATCGATACAAAGATACAGGGTAGGGTGTCTAATGTAATTAGACAGATTTAATATCTTTGATCCGGATCTTGAGACCGCTCTGTAAGTCAAAATATACCCTTCAGCAGATTTAGGGGTATTTGACTTTTCGGGCAGACTCAATCTTAAAATCATGATATGCCAGTAAACCGGAGCGCTTACGAACGATACCTTGCTTACGATCGTTGTTTTCAGAAGAAGAACCGGTCGTACACCATCAGGGAGCTGATGCGGGAGATTAATCCGCCCGTTTCCCGGTCAATGTTCTATATCGACATCGGCTACATGCGCTCCGAAGAGGGGTTCAAAGCCCCTGTCGTGAGCGGGATGAAAAACGGGGAAGCCCATTACACCTACTCCGACCCCGGATTCTCGATTGTCAGGAGCCCCATCAGCGCGGGCGAAAGGGAGACTCTGACCGAGACGGTCACCCTGCTGAGCCGTTCCAGCGGCCTGCCGGGTTTCGAGTGGACCGGGGAGCTCCTGTTGCGCCTTAATCAAACGCTTGACCCGGGTCCTGAGAAAACGCCGGTCATGGTTTTTGAAAACAACCCGAAACTCGAAGGTATTGAACTGCTCAGCGAACTTTACCGGTTTGTAAGTAACAAGTTGGCTATAAGTGTCAGGTACAAACCGTTTTTTGAAAAGGAAAAGCGGTTCCATTTTCATCCCTACCTGATGAAGCAATACAATCAACGGTGGTACCTGGCAGGGTGGAATGCCGGTGAAGATTGCCTCAACCTCCTCGCCATCGACCGGATTGTAAGCGTGAAGGCCTCCAAAATTCCATATGTGGAAAACAGTGTGGCCGACTTTGAGAAGTATTTCAAAGATGTAGTGGGGGTAACCGTTCCCAGAGGGATTCCCTGTCAGGAGGTTGTGCTGGCGGTTGATCCTGTCCAGTATCCCTACATCAGTACAAAGCCTATCCACCCTTCGCAGATAAAGCGCAAAACACGCGGCAAGAATGGAGCGGTGATTATCACCCTTCAGGTGATCCCCAACTATGAGCTGGAGAGCGTGTTGCTCTCCTTTTCCCCAGGTGTGGAAGTCCTGGAGCCCTTGTGGCTCAGGGAGAAGCTGGCCGGAAAACTGGCCAGCGCGCTAAGTCTCTATTCTGAATTGGGAGATGCGGGCAGGTTCAGCAATTTGTCCTCATAGTAATCCACGATCCTGACCACAGCGATAATTATGGCTGCAGCATCCTGGTGGTTCAGATTGGGGTTTCCCGGATGCGCAACCTGGTTGCCGTAGTTCTGGAGGAGCCGCAGGTAGGAGATCACGTAAGGGCGTTCAGTAACAAGCACCGGGGTCAGGAGCTGTATCTTCTGGTGAAGTGAGCCGGGGGTCTCTTCGATCCGGAAAATGGACAGCAACTCTCCCGACAGGTTTTCGGCGAAGTGTCTGCCTGCGATGCCGAACGAATTGAGGGAGTTGTTCTCAGCAACCGACAGGTCGGTCAGTTTTTCGATGATACCGTGGGAGAGGGGAGAGAGTTGCCCTTTGCCTAACACCTGGATCTCCTCAAAGGCAGCGCCCAGCAGTTGGGAAGGCACCGCCATATTCCGGTTGAGCAAGCCATTGATCTTCTGGTTCAGCATGCCAATCGTTTCAAACTGGTTGGCAAATATCCTGATCACTTTCAGCCTGGTATTTTTCAAACGTGAAATGGTATTCAGCATTTCCGTGACCGAATCGTCGAGCGACAGGCCCTGGTTGCCGGTTCCGAAGAGTGGCATCGAGACACTCTCATCCTCCGCATCTGTAAGTTCCCCGAGGTATTGGGCCAGTTCCCTGTATCTCGATTTCAAAGTGGCCATGGTAAAACTGTTCTTTTTGGCCAGATTGGACATCTCGAGGGCGACCAGCTTCTGGAAGCAGTCGTTGGGGGATGTGGCAAACGCTACAAGGTTTTCTGAAATCCTGGTTTGAGCTTCAGGCTTCAGAGAATTTTTGTTTATTCCGGTTCTTTCGGCCAGGCTGCCCCAGGTTGTTCCGGCAACCGGACTGTATTCTCCCTTGAATGCCGACAGGACCAATATATCAGAATAGATGTCGAAAATATCGCCGGCGTAAAACTCAATGGTAAGATCGCTGTTGTCAAGAAAAATCTCGTGCAGGTTGAATAAGGTAGTCTTCATCAGGTTATATACTTTCAGGATCAGGTAAATATTTTTTGCACTATGCGGTGTAAGGGCTGTGATGGCCGGGTTCCACGCAAAAGGTTGGTTTCAAAGATACGATGTTTTGTTAGTGTCTTGTTATTTGGAATTCCATTCATCATAACCCCTGTTCGAAATTAAGTATTCGCACTTATTCTGAAGTTGTTTTATGGCAGGTTCCTGCCAGTAGTCGTATCTATTCCTTCCCAGCAGGGAAACCTGTATCTCTTTTTGGAATCGTTGAT
>CAYMXK010000206.1:0-8353 GCA_964393915.1 uncultured Prolixibacteraceae bacterium | reverse complement strand
GGGAGTTCTATTATCTAAATCATTGTTATTCATATAATTATATGCGTAATTGCGCATAATTTAATACGAAAACAATATGGCATCACAAGCGGAAAAAACGAATGGCAAATAGGAACTATCTGACGGGCAATTTACCATTGAACGTTTGTATGCCAGTGACAATCCTTTAGAGAAAATAGACAATGTTATTGATTTTGGCTTTTCGAAAAACACTATAATAGCTTAAAGACCAGTGTTCCCTTTTTCTTGTTAAAGATCAGTGTCATCCGTAACATATTTCCCTTTTAAATTCGTGTTCGTTCGTTTAATTCGCTGATGTTTTTCCGTTTCATTCGTGAAAATTCGTGAAATTCGTTGATGTTTTTCATAAGCGTACGTCGATCAAGGTAATATTGCACCAAACTAAAGACAAGTACATAGGAACTGCCAATTAAACTGAAATACAATAAACGTTACAAAAAGAGGATAAATGAAACGGCATTTTTTAAATACAGCATACCTGGCTTTAACCTTTTCAGTATTGATTATGTCGGATACCTCTTATGGTGGGGAACCGGATACACAAAACAAGGAGTCGATAACGCATCATTACAAGTATCAGCCTGCCGGCACCGGCATTGAGTCGCACAATGGCAATGGTCGCTTTAACCGGCCTCTCTACAGTTCGGTGGAAAGGGAGCATCGCCTGATTGCAATGGCGGGCGACCGGCCGGAACTTATGCTGATGCGGATATCAGCAACCAAGCTGATGAACAAACTGGCCAATGTCAAGCTGGGGTTTGCCGAGGGCCTGTGGTTTGATCAGATTATGCCGGTTTTCGCACGTTATGACAAGGGTCTTCAACATTATCGGGTGGGTGAGCAGGATAACCCGGTCGAAATCGATGCCATCCGGTCTCAGTCATTTGAAGGGCTGTTGCTGCGTGTGCGATACAGCGGCAAGTCAGTCGGGCCGTTGACATTGGCTATTGGCGGAAGGGGTTCTGCCAATTACGATCAGAACCCGGTGGCTTCCGCCTTCAATCCGCAAGAATGTGTCGGAACACAATTTCAGTTTGTCGAAAATGTATTAACGTTCTCCGGAAATGGGGATACTTTGTTTGCTACGGGTTCGGAGCCGCTTATATTCAAGGCGGCTGATCCCCGCCAGGTAGGCGAAGGGCCCCAGGCATTGCTCGAATCGTCAGTCCAGGACGCGGCGGTAGGTACTCTTGTGTCTGAATGGCCTGAAACCGGTGTCATCTATCTGATCATCACCACCGACAAGCCGGATTCTGAAGGTGTCACATCATTTCTCAAAACTCCGGAAGACATTTTTGCTCAGGCTTTGGAGGAGAATAACAAACTGGCAACCGCAGTGGAGATTGACACTCCAGACCCATATCTGAATGCTGCGCTTCCCGCTGCCTTGCTAGGATACAGCGCGGCCTGGAACGCACCGGCTTTCTATCACGGCGCAATTGCCTGGCACCGCAATCATGCGGGTTGGCGCAGTACTTACGGGGGGACTGTAGCCGGCTGGCATGACAAGGTACAATCGCATATGCATGCCTTCTTCAAAAAACAAAGCAAAGATGGACGCATCCCCCCCAATCTGGAAAGAGACGTTGCATACAATATGAATGAAGTGATGGTGGATCAGGCACTTTATGACTACACATGGACTGGCAATCTGGAACCATTGCGTAACGGTGGATTCGATGCTATTGCCAACCATTTGGCCTGGGGTGAGAAGTATGTGAAGACGCCAGACGGCCTTTACGAGAACTATCTGAATGCCTGGAACACTGACTACAAGTGGAGTAATGGCGGAGGTGGCACAATTGCTTCGACCTACTACTGGCTTGCAAACAGAACAATGGCTGATATCGCACAGCGGCTTGGCAGGGATCCCTCCGTTTTCAGAGAGCGCGCAGACGAGATTGCTACCGCCATGAGATCCGGTCTTTGGTCGGAGCGCGTGGGCGTATTCGGCGAATATCGTGATCGCCATGGGTTTAAATTGTTGCATGACTCTCCCGACCTTTCCAGCATTTATACACCCATTGACAGAGGCTTCAGCAATCCTTTTGAATCATACAGAATGCTGCGTTTCGCTCTTCGCCGTTTCGAAAAAGTCACGGACCTGCAGCGTGGTGGAGCTTTAATCTATTCGTCAGAGTGGTTGCCAAATCAATACAGTACCCGCGATCTTTATACCGCCGAGATTATCAATATGCTCCTTGGTATGTATTTGATTGGTCAGTCCGAGATGGGCGAACCATATCGCCTTGCCATAGACGGAAGTTTTTTTACCGGCCCGGGGCCGGGTTCGACCGGCTATGCCATGAATCCTGATGGTACCCACAGGCCACATACTGACTTTACAGATACCACTTCTCCTTATATTCGAACATTGGTCGAAGGGTTGTTTGGGGTACAGATGAATGCTCCGGACAATCGCGTTATTCTGCAACCTGTTTTCCCTCGTGAATGGAGCCACGCCTCGATCCGTTGCCCGGCTGTCGGGTATCGATATACATGGAACGGGAGCACGGAGCGAATAAGCATCAAAAACCCGCGTGAGCTGATTCCTTCCATCCGGCTTCGGGCAAGGAGGGCTGAGATTGTTCAGGTTACAGTGAACGGAAAACCTGCGAATTACGAGATTGAACCGGGTATCGGTTATGCATGGGTTGTCATTGCTGCTCCGGGTAGTAAGCAAACCGAGGTGACAGTAGAGTATGGAACAGAGGAACTTCCCGAAGCTGCATTGCCGAAAAGCGGGGTGGCGGGCAAAACATGTACAGTTCGTCTTGATCGGGGCAGCATTTTGAAAGTTCGGCAAAGCAGTGGCATGGTAGAGGATGTCGGGATTTCTTCCGACGGGACAACATGTACCATTCCCCTACCCGAGAAGGTAAGTGTGCCAACCTTTTTCGTTTTGGTTCAACACATGGATGCAAAACTTTGGATTCCGGTAGAGGTGGATGTTTATACGGACGAGAAGAATGTCACTGAAAGTGCGGCAGACCAGGTTTTGGAGGCAAAGATGGTTGACCTGAGTCTATTCAGCAACCAGCGGTTAGAGAATCTGCACAAGAACCGCTATGAACCACAGAGTCAGCCTTTCTATTGGTCGAATAGCGCAGGGAGGCGCACTGTTGATTTCGACGGCCGTATTTGGTGGGAAAAACGTCAAGGGATGATCAGTCATAACACTTCGGAACTGAAAGCGGCGAATGGCCGGTTCGTAACCGACAAGGGTATTCCATTTGCAGTTCCTGCCGAAGGTAAGGATGCAGTCTTTACATCACTGTATGACAATTTTCCGGATCGGGTCGAGATTCCGGTTAACCTTCGTGGCCGGAAACTGTTCTTCCTCGTCGCCGCCTCAGTCAGTATAATGCAGAGCCGAATGGATAATGGGCATATCACAGTTTTGCTTGATGACGGGACGAAACACACCGTGGTTCTTCGTGATCCGGAAACGATAGATGACTGGCTGGGATCCGGCAAGGGCAAGCCTTACCTGGAGAGTCAGCAGATACAGACGCCGATGATCGGTAAAAACACTCATGCTGTTGTGCTGGAGATGGACTTGGGTGAAAAACAGATGATTAAATCTGTGATTCTTGAAACCCGTACCAACGAAACTATGATAGGAATGCTGGGTGTTACGGTCATGTAGTTATAAAAGCTTGAGCATTCGAGTTCCCGATTCGCGTGTTCCGGAATGGTAGAAGTCGCTGCAGATTCATTTGGAATGGTGGAGGAAAATCATCAGAAACCGGTGGCTCCTGCGATTATCGATTTCCGCAAATGAGCATGGAGACAATTATTATAATTTGTAATTTAGTGGCCGATGAGTTTCTGAGTGGCATTCATTGGGAAGACAATATTATGCTCAGTTTGATCAAAGGTCTGATGTATATATAGTGAAAATGAAGTAAAGATTGATTTATTAATAGAATAATAATCTGAAAGTATTTAGTTTTAAATTGCAATTATGAAAATCAAAAATCTATTTCTCACTCTCCTGGTTTTAACAATCACCAGTCTTGTCATTGCCCAGACAACAGAAATCGTGTATCTCTCAGGTACCGACGCAGCAAATACTGTAGATTGGGAATTCTTTTGTACCGATGGCCGGAACAGTGGCGAATGGACAACCATCCCTGTGCCTTCGAACTGGGAGTTGCAGGGATTTGGTACCTACAACTACGGCCACGACTGGCGCGATAAAAACAAAAAGCTGGGCAAAGAACATGGTTTGTACAAACACCGGTTTGACGTCCCTCGCGACTGGAAAGGGAAAACCATAAACATTGTTTTTGATGGATCAATGACTGACACCGAAGTGAAAATTAACGGGAAACCGGCTGGTGAAATACACCAGGGCGCCTTTTACCGCTTTAAATACGACATCAGCAATCTGCTGAAATACGGTCAGTCTAACCTGTTGGAGGTGGATGTGGCCAAACATTCGTCGAATGAATCGGTAAATAAAGCGGAACGCCAGGCCGATTTCTGGATTTTTGGGGGAATTTTCCGTCCGGTTTTTCTTGAAGTTCTCCCCGAAACCCATATGAACCGGACAGCCATAGATGCCAGGGCCGACGGATCTTTCAATACATTAATTGTGCTGAATGAATCAAAAGCAGCATATTCTGTTTCTGTTGAAATTTTCGATATAAAAGGGAACCCAATAGCCGGTAAGATTCAGGGTGAATTACCAAAGGGAACAACCGAAAAAATGATTTCAGGGAAGTTTGAAAATGTGAAAGCGTGGAATCCGGAATGGCCTAACCTCTACAACATGAAAATCAGCCTTAAAAATGGGGAAAAAGTGCTGCATGAAGTGACCGAACGAATTGGTTTCCGGACAATGGAACTGCGGAAACACGACGGTTTTTACGTGAATGGCGAAAAAGTGGTTTTCAAAGGGGTAAACCGCCACTCCTTCTGGCCCGAAACCGGACGCTGCCTCAGCGAAGAACATCACCTCACCGACATCAGGCTGATAAAGGAGATGAACATGAACGCTGTGCGCATGTCGCATTATGTGCCCGATAAAAGATTTCTTGAACTGTGCGATTCGCTGGGACTTTTTGTAATGAACGAAGTTACTGGGTGGCAAGATGGTTACGACACAATTGCTGGGCCCAAACTGGTGAAAGAAACTATTCTGAAAGATGAAAATCATCCAAGTGTTGTCATCTGGAACCACGGAAACGAAGGCGGCTGGAACTTTGCCAACGAAAAAGGGTTTCACGAATATGATATCCAGAAACGGCCGGTGCTTTATCCGTGGCTTCTTCGGAATGGCGCTGATACCCATCACTACCCGGCTTATGATTATGGAATCGGTCGATATGGCAACGGAAACGATCCCTTTATGCCTCTCGAATTACTACATGGTTTATACGACGGCGGTCATGGTGCAGGCCTCGAAGCATACTGGCAAAATTACGAAAACTCTCCGTTGCATGCCGGCGGCTTTTTGTGGGTGCTGGCCGACGAAGCCGTGTTGCGCACCGATCTGGACGGAAGGGTTTACGATTCCGATGGCCATCATGCTCCAGATGGAGTTTTAGGTCCGTATCGTGAAAAAGAGGGCAGCTTTTACACCATCAGGGAAATCTGGTCGCCAGTGCAGGTGAAACCGGTAACAATAAATAAACTCTGGGATGGAAAAATTTTTCTCGAAAACAAATTCATATACACCAACCTGGCTAATTGCAGTTTTAGCTGGAAAGCCATTAAAACCGAAATTGGCAACACCAAAGAAACAGTAACAGGGAGCGGCATTTTGCAAGGCCCTGATATTATACCTGGTGAAACTGGCATGGTAAAAATCGAATATGGGAAAGCCTTGCAAACAGCCGATATTTTTCAGTTCACTGCCACCGACCATCAGGGATACGAATTGTACACCTGGAGCTGGCCAGTGATACAAACCTGGGAAAAAGCCACTGAATGGAATGCACTCACTGTTTCGGCTGAAAACGAAATTACCACCCAGGAAAACGAAAACGCTGTAAAGGCAGCGGTAAATGGCCTTGAATTTTCATTTTCAAAATCCGATGGAACACTGTTATCAATAAAAAACAAGAACGGGGATGTATCCTTTTCCGGAGGCCCCGTAGCTGCTGGTGTGAAAACAAAGGTTACAAAAACTACCTGGGGGAAAAATACGGAAGGGAATTTCATTTTTGAAATAACAACCGATAATTATCCCGAAAAAATGATTTGGAAGCTGGAAAAGTCTGGATTGCTGCAACTGGAGGCCAGTCCGCTGCATAAAAGGTTCACAGACATCGATTTTATTGGTATTTCTTTCAATTATCCCGAAGAAAAATGCACCGGTGTAAAATGGATGGGCCGCGGCCCTTACCGGGTTTGGAAAAACCGGCTAAAAGGAAGCAATTTCGGTGTATGGGAAAAAGCGTATAACAATACCATTACCGGAGAGACATTCAATAATCTCATTTACCCTGAATTTAAAGGTTACCACGGCAATTTGTACTGGGTCACTCTGGAAACCACAGAGTCGGATTTTACCATTATTTCAGAAACGCCCAACCTGTTTTTTCAGCTTTTCAAACCGGGGGAACCAAAACATATATTAGGAGGAATACATCCTCCATTCCCCGAAGGCGATATCTCATTTTTATATGAAATACCGGCCATTGGCACCAAGTTCAAACAGCCTGAAGCATTAGGCCCGCAAAGCAGGAAAGGCCAGTATCAAAATCGCATCGGCGACGTTGCTTACCCTATAAAGTTGTGGTTTGATTTTAGGGGGAAATAACCAAAAAGACGCGGCAACATATAATCATCTCTGCGAATGAAGTCAAAATTATGAAAGACCTGGTTGTGATAAAAAAATGAAATTAAGAAAAAGCCTGACAGCAATTCCTTTTGCATTATTGGGATTAGCCACAAATGCACAAGAAGATACAAAGAGTCCAAATGTAATTATCATCCTCACAGATGATCAGGGGTACGGCGATATTGCCGCACACGGACACCCGCACGTGATTACACCAAATATGGACCGGCTTCGCGACATGAGCGTCCGGCTGGAGAATTTCCATGTAGATCCCACTTGTGCGCCTACCCGTGCATCATTAATGACTGGACGTTATTCTGCACGCGTGGGAGTATGGCATACCATCATTGGCAGAAACCTGCTTCGCGAGGATGAAACCACCCTGGCAGAAGTATTCCGGGAGGCAGGCTATCGAACCGGGATATTCGGAAAATGGCACCTGGGTGATTCCTATCCTTATGCTGCAAGATTCAGGGGGTTCGATGAAGCCATCGTTCATGGTGCCGGCGGGGTAGGTCAGACACCCGATTATTGGGGCAACGACTATTTTGAAGATCACTACAACGATAACGGAGTATGGAGACCATTTCAGGGCTATTGCACCGATGTCTGGTTCAACGAGGCCTTGCGTTTCATACGTGAAAGCAAAGAACAACCATTTTTTCTCTATCTGCCGACCAATGCTGCACACCAGACCCGTCCGCATGTACCGGAGCGGTACAAGGATATTTATAAGGATACAGATGTAAATGACCGGCTTAAAACATTTTGGGGAATGATAACCAATATCGATGATAATCTTGGCGTTATGATGGATCGGTTGAAACATTGGGGGCTTCTGGATAATACCATCCTGGTTTTTATGGGAGATAACGGCACCTGCATGGGGCCGAATGCCTGGCCCGAAAATGAAAGAACCGGATGGTCAAACCATTACAACAAAGGGATGCAAGGTGCGAAAGCCTCACATTATGATGGCGGGCATCGCGTGTTTGGATATGTCTGGTATCCGGCTGCAGGGATTGAAGGAGGCCGCGATATTAACCACATCACCGCACATATTGATTTGATGCCTACCTTGATAGAACTTTGCAATATCCCCCAACCTGAAAATGTTGAATTTGACGGGACATCACTTGTTCCACTGCTAACCGGCAAATATAAAACCTGGCCCGATCGCACGCTTTTTGTTCACAACCAACGGGTACTCGATCCTGTCAAATGGAAGCAGACCTCTGTTATGACTGATCGCTGGCGCTTAATAGACAATACTCAGTTGTACGACATCAAACAGGATCCGGGTCAGCAAAAAAACATCATCGGGAAATATCCTGAAGTAGCAGATAAGCTGCGTACTGAGTATGACCTTTGGTGGGAGGATATCAGTCAGCGGTTCCACGAAACCACACCGTTATACATCGGTGCCGAACAACAGAATCCTGTTCAACTCAATGCACACGACTGGATGATTGACGGTTCGCCCCCTTGGAATCAGCCACATATAATGGAACGGCCAAAGAGCAATGGTCCATGGAATGT
>CAYMXK010000205.1:0-8437 GCA_964393915.1 uncultured Prolixibacteraceae bacterium | reverse complement strand
ATGTATACACTGGTAAGAATCTGTTGATGGACAACAACGACTGGCAAATTCGAATAATTGACAGGACCTGGGAAAATAATAACCCTGGAACGGTTGCCCAATTTCAATCACTGGCTGTGATGAAAGATGGCGTGTACAACAATTCGAAACTGTTCTCCGGAATTTACGACATGCTTCCTTTTGATGGACCTTTCTGGCCTGTTGATACGATTAAGGGGGTAGTTCTAGATAAGGAGACTCAGCAAGATTTCACGGTAACTCCTTATCTTCAGCTGACGAATTTTACTGCAACACTCGACGGAACAAATTTGACTCTTTCCTGTAATGTGAAAGCGCCAATTGTTACAGATCTTCCCAACTTATTCGAAGTGAAAGGTTTTTTAAGCCTTACCACTTTTAGTGGAAACTCAAATTATATTAACATCAATGAATATAACAACTTGAGGAAGCAGATTAATAAGACCTGGGCAGCAGAAGTTGGCGCAGCTGATAACAAAGATTATACCTTAGGACCATTCCCTGTGAAATCAGGCTACACCTATTACGTGCGAATCGGGGCCAATGTAAACGCATTAAGTCGCAGATATAACTATACTGAAATCATTAAAGTGGTAGTGCCGTAAACGAAGTTAAAAATCAACGTATTTAATTTTGTCTAAGGCCTTATAAAAATATCCCGCTGAATATTTGATGCGGCGGGATATTTTATTTAATATTTTAAAAAACCAGTCATGAAGAGATATACAAGCCTCCTGTTAATCCTTGTTTCAGCCATAATATTGAGCATGAACTGCCCGAATGATCTGGAACAAAAACCGGTGGATAAGCCTGCTGAAAAACCGGCGGAAAAAGTTTACGATGAAACAGGTTGTCTGTATACTTCTTATAAAGGCCTGGTGATGGCCGGGTATCAGGGATGGTTTACCGCCGAAGGCGATGGAGCAGAAAGAGGTTGGCACCACTATCAAAAAAGTGGAAAATTTGAACCCGGAATGAGTACAATAGATTTTTGGCCAGATGTTTCTGAATATGCAAAAACCTATAAAACAGCTTTTAAATATGCCGACGGAACGGATGCTTATGTATATAGTCCATATGACGCAGAAAGCGTTGACCTGCATTTTAAATGGATGAAGGAGTACGGATTGGATGGTGTTTTTATGCAGCGTTTTTTAAGTGAGATCAAAAGTGAAAAAGGGAAAAGACACTTCAATAAAGTACTTGAAAATGCACTAAAGGCTGCGAATAAATACCAAAGAGCCATATGCGTGATGTACGACTTGAGCGGCAGTTCACCTGCAGATATGCAGATTCTGATCAATGATTGGAATGAACTTCAGAATACCTTTTCGCTTTTTGACAATGTAAAAAACCCAACCTACCTTCGACACAATAAAAAACCATTGTTGGTAATTTGGGGAGTTGGTTTTAACGACGGCCGCAAATACTCAACCAGCGATGTTCAGGCAATGGTTTCAAAATTAAAAGGGCCCGAAAAGAAAGTCTCCATTATGCTGGGCGTTCCTTATGCCTGGCGTACTTTAAATCGCGACACCGAAAACAATCCACTGCTACATACCTTAATCAAACAATGCGATATTATTATGCCCTGGGCTGTTGGGCGTTACAATATATCAAGCTACGAAAGCAATGCGGTTACCCTTGTAGCCGATATTGAATGGTGTAAAACAAACAACATTACATACGTACCTCTGGCCTTTCCCGGGTTTAGCTGGGGAAATCTCAAAAACGATTTTGGATTATACAATCAGATTCCCCGCAATAAAGGTGATTTCTTTTGGAAACAAGTGGCCGGAGCCAAAATGGCGGGAGCAGAATCTCTCTATATTGCCATGTTTGATGAAATAGATGAAGGAACAGCCATATTTAAATGTGCGAAGGAAGGGTTTCTTCCGTTGAACGGCGCTGGCAAATTTGTTGGAATTGAACAGGATTTAGATACAGATTATTATTTGTGGCTTGCCGGAAAAGCGACAGATTGGTTTCATGGGGGGAATAATTATGATATAAGAAAACCCATTAGATGAAGATAACCCTGGAGTATAAAACATTTTTATGTACCTACTCCATATTGTGTCCCTTCAAGGGCTACTTTATTGACCGGACGCTTTCCGCTTCGTCACGGAAAATCGAATGATTTTGTCAAAAGTAAATCCTGAAAAGGTTGAAGAATTATTGCGTGAGTATAAAAATTTTGAAGCATCACTTGCTCCCATAAAATAAACCAAAAATGATGAATCCACTTAAACTAAAAGCTCTGTGCCTGATTATTGTGTTATTTGCATGCTCACCTCAAAAAGAAAAGCAAACAAATCACCAGGACAATACAAAATTTGTCAACACATTTATCGGAACCGGAGGTCATGGACATACTTTCCCGGGAGCAACCACACCTTATGGTATGGTTCAGCTCAGCCCCGATACCAGGACATTGGGATGGGATGCCTGTGGGGGTTACCACTATTCCGACAGCTCAATCATCGGGTTTAGCCATACCCATTTAAGCGGGACAGGCATCAGTGACCTGGGCGATTTCCTGGTCATGCCTTTTTCCGGTAAGCCGCAAATCAATCCTGGAACACCTGAAAACCCGGATTCAGGGTACCGTTCGAGATTCAAACATGAGAGCGAAAAAGCCGAACCTGGGTATTATTCCGTTCTTCTTGATGATTACAAAATAAAAGCTGAACTGACGGCAACTACACGCGCCGGATTTCACCGTTACACCTTTGGGAACAATGAAGAAAATGGACTGATCATTGACCTGTCACATACCATTTATCCCGACAGAAGACCTTCCCATGAATTCCGTATCATCAACGATTACGAAATTGCAGCCTATAAAGGGTCCGGTGGCTGGGCCAAAGAACAGCACACCTGGCTTCATGCCAAATTTGACAAACCGTTTAAATGTGTCATCTATGATGATGGGAAGGTGGTAAGTGACACAAAATCGGCTAAGTCGGACAAACTGGTAGCTGTTTTGACATTTGATACCGGCAAAAGGAAAGAGCTGCTTGTAAAAGCGGGAATATCACACGTTGATTATGACGGAGCAAAAAATAACCTGGAGACCGAAATAAAGGATTGGGATTTTGATGCTGTTCGCCGTTCGGCAAATAAACGCTGGGCAAAGGAGTTGAACCAAATTAAGACCGAAGGTGGTTCTCGCGATGAAAAAATCATTTTTTATACTTCGCTTTATCACACAGCCATCAGCCCCAATACTTTTAGCGATGTCGACGGACGGTACAGGGGAATGGACCAGAAAATCCACCAGTCGGATGGGAAAATCATTTATACCGTATTTTCACTATGGGATACCTTTAGGGCAAGTCATCCGCTGAAGACCATTGTAGATCCAGGGCGCAATAATGAATTTATTGAGACGCTGCTTACGAAATATGACCAGGGCGGAACACTGCCCATGTGGGAGCTGGTGGCAAATTATACAGGCTGTATGATTGGCTACCACGCTGTTCCGGTCATTGTTGATGCATACAAAAAAGGGATCAGGAATTTTGATGTTGAAAAAGCCTACAAGGCCATGCTGAAATCAGCGCATTACGACACTACCGGAATTTTGTTCCCTTCGCGGGATGTACAGGAAAAACTGGTGCCAATGGCGAAATGGTACAATGAAACCATGGGCTACATCCCTGCAGACCTCGAAAATGAGTCGGTATCGAAAGCACTGGAATATGCATACAATGACTGGTGCATTGCCCAGATGGCTAAAGAGCTTGGAAAGTCAGAGGATTACAGGAAATTTACCGAACGATCAGGCAGGTACACTAAATACTACGATCAGAATACGGGGTTTATGAGGGGGAAAAATCAGGACGGCAAATGGCGGGAGCCCTTCGATCCGCGCTTCTCACGCCATCGTAAAGACGACTATACTGAGGGCAATGCGTTTCAATGGTCATGGTTCGTACCTCATGATGTGAAGGGATTGATTGACCTGGTAGGAGGGAAAGAAGCATTTGCCGCAAAACTGGATACGCTTTTTTCCACCAGCTCTGTTTTAACAGGCGATGAAGTATCAAGTGATATTTCCGGACTGATTGGCCAGTATGCACATGGCAATGAGCCAAGCCACCACATAACCCATCTTTACAATTTTATCGGTCAACCGTGGAAAACCCAAAAACTCACCAATCAAATTATGAGTGAACTCTATTTCAACAATCCAAATGGGTTGGCAGGCAACGAAGATTGTGGTCAAATGTCGGCCTGGTATGTCCTGAACGCGATGGGATTTTATTCTGTTTGCCCGGGTGAGCCTGTTTATTCTATTGGCCGTCCGATTTTCGATAAAGTGGAAATTAATCTGCCTTCTGGCAAGAAATTCACTGTTTCTGCAAAAAATAACAGCCCTGAAAATTTGTATGTACAGTCGGTGAAACTGAATGGAATGGTATTGGATAAACCATTTTTTACACACGATGATATTCTAAATGGTGGGATTCTGGAATTTTTAATGGGATCGGAATCAAATAAAGAATTGTTTAACTAAAAAAAAACGAAATGAAACGAATAGTTGCTCTTCTAATCATTGCCTTACTCCCGGCGCTTAATTTGAATGCACAGAACAAGCATGCAAAAACCAGTAAATATTTAAGTTACAAAGGACTTGTAATGGCCGGCTATCAAGGCTGGTTCCGTGCCGAAGGTGACGAATTAAACAGCGGATGGGGACATTACGGACGCGGAGCAAAGTTTGATGCGGAGAACAATACCATTGATTTCTGGCCAGATGTGTCGGATTATGAAAAAACTTATAAAACCAGTTTCAAATACCCTGACGGAAAACAGGCTGAGGTATTCAGCTCAGTGGACAAAAGCACGACCGACCTGCATTTCAAATGGATGAAAGACTATGGCGTTGACGGGGTTTTCATGCAACGTTTCTTTGGCGTTACCCGCGATAACAAAAACCCGAATAAATCACAGGACATAATTTTGCGTAATGCCCTCAAGGCTTCTACACAGAATGGGCGGGCCATTGCAGTAATGTACGACCTGTCTGGTTTAAGAGCCGACGGAGAAGATTGTTCGTCAGTCATTGAAGACTGGAAAATGTTGGTGGACGAATTAAAGGTGACCAATCAGGGAGAAAATCAAACCTATTTGTATCACAACGGAAAGCCACTCGTGGCCATTTGGGGACTAGGGTTCCCTGACCGCCCATACAATATCCGGAAAATCGGAGTCAACCGCTTGATCGATTTTTTGAAGAATGATCCGGTATATGGAGGTTGCTCGGTCATGCTGGGGGTACCAACCTATTTCCGCGAGTTGAACAAAGATTGTTTACCCGATCCTTATCTGCATGAATTAATAAAACTTTCAGATATCGTCCTCCCATGGATGGTACAGCGTTTTACACCCCTGGTACATGAACCGCTGAGCCACATTCGCGATCATGTTATAGCTGATATTAAATGGTGTAAAGAGGCAGGTGTTGACTATGTGCCGATTGCTTATCCCGGATTCAGCTGGAGAAATCTTTCCCTGAGTAACCCAAACCTTGCAAGATACACAGCCTATGGGGCAATTCCCCGACTAGGTGGCAGGTTTTACTGGGACCAGATGGTTACACTGATCAATGCCGGATCGGAAATGATTTATGTGGCCATGTTCGACGAAATTGATGAAGGCACAGCCATCATTAAAGTTACAGATACGCCACCCAACAGTGATAAAGCCCATTTTGTTGATAACGACGGAATGCCATCTGATCATTACCTTTGGCTGACTGGACTGGGAGCTAAGATGTTACGGAAAGAGATTCCGGTAATTCCTGAAATGCCTGTACGTGAAGCAACAAAAAAGTAGATCAGAAAATATGAAAAAATCAATCATACTAATGGCAGCTTTGGCCAGCTCTTTTATCGGTCAGGCGGCAAAAGACGCAAAGTCAGAAAGATCAAAATCAGACAAAAATGTACTGTTTATTGTTGTCGATGATCTGAACACTACCCTGGGCTGTTATGGCCACCCAACAGTGAAAACTCCCAATATCGACCGGCTGGCAAAAATGGGGGTCCAATATAATCATGCCTATTGCAATTATGCTGTCTGCGGGCCAAGCAGATCGTCGTTCCTCACCGGATTGAGGCCCGAAACGACCACAATTCTCGATAACAGAACACCTTTACAATCGATTCTTGGAGACAGGGTTACCCTACCCTATTTATTTAAACAAAATGGGTTTTACACCATGAGTCTCGGCAAAGTGTTTCATGGCCCAAAAGAGCACAACGACCTCAAAGCCTGGGATGAAATTTACGGTTATGGGCCGACAGAAATTGGTAAAACTGGCGAAAAACGCAATATGACCGGCGGCGTATTAAAATGGTGTGAGTGGATGGCTGCTGAAGGCGATGACGAAGATCAGCCCGACGGACAAATTGCCCGTAAAGCCGTTGAATTTATATCAGCGGAAAAAGACAAGCCTTTCTTTCTGGCTGTAGGTTTTCATAAGCCTCATGATCCATTTTTTGCTCCGAAAAAATATTTCGACATGTATCCTCTCGATCAGTGCGATCCGCCTGTTCTTCCTCAAGGATGGGTTGCTCCCTATAAGCATACTTTGCCTGGCGAAACTTCTGTATTTGATCAATTTACAGATCAGGATAAGCGGGAATTCCTCCGGTCGTATTATGCATGCACCAGCTTCCTGGATGCCCAGGTGGGTAAGCTGTTGCAGGCACTGGAAGAAACCAATCAAATGGAAAATACATTGATCGTATTTTTTGGCGATCACGGTTATCATTTGGGAGAACACAACTGGTGGAATAAAGTGACTATTTTTGAGAAAGGGACAAGGGCACCATTTATTATGGATGGCCAGTCTGTCGGTAAAAAAGGACTTGAATCAGATGCAATGTTCGAGTTTATTGATATCTATCCAACACTGGCTGAACTTTTAAAACTCAAAAATATTCCTGACTATCTTGAAGGAAAGAGTTTTGCAAAATCAGTGAAAAATCCGTCCAAACCATTCCGAAAATCAGTTGAGGCAGTTGTCTCGCGTGGCAACATGCTTGGCCGGATGGTTAAAAATGAGAAATGGAGATACGTTGAATGGGATAAGGGACAAAGAGGCATTGAATTGTACGATCAGGTGAGTGATCCGGTTGAGTATAATAACCTTGCCAACCTTCCTGAATATGCTGCAACTATTCAGAAAATGAAGAAGTTAATGTATCCGAAAAATTAAAAGTGGATAACTGAGTCCACTTTGACAAATCAAAGAAATATAAATGCCACTAAGGCACAATGAAACCAGTCTATACAAAGCTCTGAATATCAGTTAATAATCTTGGTGAATTCTTGGTGTCTTGGTGCCTTGGTGGCAGAAAAAGTCTTTCCGGAGAAGGCTCATAATTAAATCAGATTCAATTTTACAGATAGAAAAAAACGAACACTTGTCACAAAATATATCCCTTATGAAATCAATTTTTGCTTCCTGTATTATACTGTTTTTTCTGCTGCCTCTGGCCGGAAAATCACAACTGAATATTGAACCCGTTGACCATGTGAATCCTTACATGGGAAGTATCAGTCATCTGTTGGTGCCAGCCTATCCAACCATCCATTTGCCCAACAGTATGTTGCGTGTTTATCCTGAGCGATCGGATTTTACCGGCGATTTAATTAATGGATTACCCCTTGTTGTTACGAGCCACCGTGGCAAATCGGCATTTAATTTAAGTCCCTGGCAGGGAAACGATAGCGGTTTAAAACCTGTCATCCCTTTTAGTTACGATCTGGAAAAAACAACACCCTATTCTTATTTCGTTTATCTCGACGAACAGGAAACAAGCATTGAATATGCAGTTTCACACCAGGCTGCCATTTACAGCATGGATTTTACCAAAAAGGAACCTCTGTCGCTCATAATTAATTCAAAAGATGGCGAATTAAAATGGAATGGCAAAGCAATTACAGGCTATCAGCAATTGGAAAACAACACCCGGGTTTATATTTATCTTGAAACGGAAACAAAGCCCGAAAAGCAGGTGGCATTGATTAATAATAAAGTAAGGGAAAACACAAATACCACCAAAGGGAGAAATGCCTGTCTGGTCTTAAAATATCCCGGAAATACAGGTTCTCTGAGGGTACGGTACGGAATCTCATTTATTAGTGAAGAGCAGGCTGCAAAAAACCTTTCCAGAGAAATCCCGGACTACGATCTGAAAAAAATCGCACAAAAAGGCCGTGAAATCTGGAACGAGGTATTGCAGAAAACGAGTGTGAGCGGAGGAACTCAAAATGAGCTTTCTGTTTTTTACACCTCGGTTTATCGCACCTACGAGCGACCTGTTTGTATTTCGGAAGATGGCAGGTACTACAGCGCATTCGACAACAAGGTTCACAACGATGAAGGAAAGCCCTTTTATAC
>CAYMXK010000204.1:0-8450 GCA_964393915.1 uncultured Prolixibacteraceae bacterium | reverse complement strand
CCATTGTTAACATTCGATACTGTATAAACAAATTTGTCCAATACATAGTACCATGCAGCAATGTCGAGCAGGGCAAAACCTACCACCACAAGGCCCATTACAGCTCCACTCCGGAAAGCGATCTGAAGCCCTTTGTTGAGTGATTGACTTGCGCCCTGGGCAGTACGTGCCGATGCAAATGTTGCAGTTTTCATACCCAGATAACCACAAAGGCCTGAGAAAAAACCACCAGAAAGGAATGCGATGGGGACAAACGGGTTCTGAACACCCATATAAGCCATTAAGGTAAGTAAAACTACCAGAACAGCAAAAACGATCCCTACCACTTTGTATTGCCGGGCAAGGTAGGCCATTGCACCTTCACGTACATATTGCGCGATTTCTTTCATCCGGTCGGTACCTTCCGAATTTTTCATCATAGTTTTGAAAAAATACCAGGCAAAGCCTAGAGCTAGCAATGAAGCTATTGGTACAATCCAAAAAACATAATCCATAAGTTAGTCTCCCTTTTTATGTAACTATTTGTTACGTTAATAATTAAGATTTATTTTTGATTTTTTTTAATATGCGGAAAATTTTTTCCGGCAAGCAAAGATATATTTTTGCCTGAAAAGTGAAAGTTCAAAGCTGCTTTTTACTTCAAAATTGAAATCCAGTTAACGTTAACTGCATAAAAGGCCAAACCTGAGGGAAAAGTGACGGAAATTATTGAAAATAAAGGAGTTTCAGACATGAATTTCTTCTCTGATGACCCCCTTGTCTTTCCATTTGCCACTCAGGTAATACAGCCAGGTGGCAAGGAAACCAATTATCCATGACACAGGCAACGCCCACCAAATGCCATTTACGCCCATCTGTGAAGACAAAAATACGGAAAGCGGAACTCTGATAACCCACAGCATCACCAGGGTAACGATCATCGGGACCATTGTTGCCCCTGCCCCGCGCATCAAACCGGTATAGGTAAACATCATGGAAAAGAATATGTAAAATGAGGTTACGATAACCAGGTAGTCCTGCCCTATGGCAATCACCTCCGGATCAGTGGTAAAAAGCCTCATCATCCACTGGCCGAATAAAACGATTAATAGGGACATCAGGATACTGTATGCTGCAGAAATAACCAGGGTCGACTTCAATCCGCTTTTAACCCGCTGCGGATTGTTTGCCCCGATGTTCTGACCTGTAAAACCGGCCAGCGCCGAAGAAAATGCGAATGCCGGCATCTTTGCAAATGAATCTATCCTGATGGCGGCGGTATAGGCAGCAATAGCAGATGTACCGAAGGTGGTAACGATTCCCATTACAGCCAGCATTCCCAGGGAAACAAACGACTGCTGAAACCCTGTGGGCAAGCCAATCCTTACGCATGATTTAAATATTTGCCGGGAGAACTTCATCCGGAGAATAGAAAACCTGATTAACGGATGGGTCCGGTTCAGGTACCAGACGGTGCCAACAAAGGCAATCCCATGAGATAAAATCGTGGCAAATGCCACTGCCGCAATCCCCCATCCAAACACCAGCACAAAAAGCAGATCCAGAATGGTATTCAGTATCGCTGCAGCGGTAATTATGATCAAGGGGGTGCGGGAATCTCCAATACCCCTGAGAACTGAACCAATTCCATTTACACCAAACAGCAGGAACATACCGGCAAGATACACATTCATGTATGCTTTGGCATCCGGAATAATTTCTTCGGGCAGGCGCATCAAACGGAAAATAAATTCGGAGGAGGCAATGCCTGCAACCGATACCACCAGGGATGCCAGAAAGAAAAATATAAAAATGGTATCGATGGTTTTGGCTACATTTTTCATGTCGCGCGCACCAAAATATTGTGAAACAACAGTTGTAGCCCCGCTTCCAATCCCTATAACCAGGGAAATCAAGGTGAAAATCACAGGAAATGACGCTCCGACAGCAGCCAGTGCCTCTTTTCCGAGAAAACGGCCTACAATTATACTATCAATCACATTGTAAAGGTTTTGCACAAGGCTACCTAAAACCATCGGTCCCGAGAAAAGTAAAATCTGACGGGTTACATTGCCCGTGGTAAAGTCTTTCATTCAGAAAATTTCCTGTCGCAAAGTAGGAGATTTATCCTATGATTACAAAATCCGACAAAAAATATCCCCCAATTTGTAAATAAATAAGAAATAATGCCCATAAAGCTCAGCCATAAAACAGGAGAAAACCATATGAATGATTCTTTTACTATTTTTGTTCCCTCAATGAATTTATTGAAAACATACCGGCTTAATGTGTTACGCAGGCGCGCCTCGGCCATAAAACGAACGGTGCGGATGTGTAATGCCGGGAGTATCCAGAAGGTTGGCATTCTTTGGATGGAAGTAGATTCAAGGGCTTACAATTACCTTCACGACCAGTTCCGGTCACAAAAGGTAATCGTCAGAAATCTTTGTTTTACCACAAACACCGAGGCGGACAACAACAGCATGATTACCGTTAAAGATCTGAACTGGCTGGGATTTCCGCGTGGAGGGAATATCGACACATTTATACAGACCGATTTTGACATTTTGCTGAACACAACCGTAGAGTCAAACTTTGCAATGGATGTCATAACGGCTTTATCGGCAGCTTCATTTAAAATTGGATGGGACCATGAAAAACTCGGGTTCTTTGATCTGTCGATTGATGTGTCAAAAAATCCGGATGCATTGTATCTGGCAGAGCAGCAAATTTTTTATCTGAAACAGCTAAATAAAAATATTGACCTATGAGTTTTGACTTTACCGGTGCCGGAGTGGCACTCATTACGCCTTTTAAAAAGAACTTCGAAGTTGATTTCGAGGCCCTCGGTAAAATTGTGGACAACCAGATTGCAGGAGGAATGGATTTTTTGGTAGCACTGGGCACTACTGCCGAGACTTCCACCCTTTCAGAGGAGGAGAAAAATGAAGTGATACGCTTTGTCAGGGAAAGAGCTGCCGGGAAAATTCCGGTAATTGTAGGAATGGGAGGAAACGACACCCGGGCAATGGTAAAGAAGATGGAGGCTTTCGACCCCACCGGTATCAGCGGGTTCCTTGTTGTAACCCCCTACTACAACAAGCCCAACCAGGAAGGTTTATACCAACATTATATGGAACTGGCACAACACAGTCCGCTACCATTGGTTTTATATAATGTCCCGACAAGGACCGGCATTAATATGGAAGCTGAAACTGTAATCAGGCTTGCTGAAGCTTCAGACAAATTCGTAGCCGTTAAGGAAGCTTCAGGAACCCACTCCCAGATTACCCGCATTGCCAAATATACACCTCCCCATTTCAAAGTTATTTCAGGCGACGATGTGCTGGCCATCACCATTATGGCAGTTGGTGGTGAAGGGATTATATCCGTTATTGCCAATGCACTTCCGGCAAAACTCAGTTCACTTATCCATTTCGGATTGGCAGGGAACTTTGCCGAAGCCCGTAAAATTCATTATGAGATGATAGAGCTCTTACGGCTTCAGTTTGTAGACGGTAATCAGGCTGGTGTAAAAACCATGCTGAATCATATGGGCGTTATTGAGAATGTATTGCGCCTGCCGTTGGTTCCTGCCAGTGAGGGAGCTCAAAAGATGATCACGGAAGAACTTCAAAAACTATTGTAATATGAGCTTCCGGTTCCGGGCAGCACCCTCTCCCTGTTTCGTAATTGAGGAAGATAAACTTCGCAGCAACCTCGAAATGATCGCCAGGGTGAAAAGGGAAGCAGATGTGGAAATTATTCCTGCCTTCAAAGGATTTTCGATGTGGAGTGTTTTTCCCATCCTCAGGGAGTATGTAACCGGTGCATCAGCGAGTTCGCTCAATGAGGCAAAGCTTTGCTTCGAAGAGATGAAATCCGGGGCGCATACTTATGCCCCTGCATATAAGCCTTCAGAATTCGGGGAAATACTTGGCTACAGCAGCCACCTGGTTTTTAATTCCATGGCTCAGTTCGACCGGCATATTGCGGAGGTCAATGGCTTCCCTGAAAAAGTTTCGGTGGGATTGCGTGTCAATCCGGAGTTTTCTGAAGTGGAACCCTTAATTTACAATGCCTGCGCTCCCGGCTCCAGACTGGGTATCATAGCAGGACAGCTGCCGGAGGTTTTACCGCCGGAGGTTGAAGGACTTCATTTTCATACCTTGTGCGAATCAGGAGCCGATGACCTTGAAAAAACACTTGAAGCATTTGAAGCCAATTTTGCCCGGTATATACCACAGGTGAAATGGATCAATATGGGCGGAGGCCACCTGATGACCAGGAAAGGCTATGATGTTGAAAAGCTGATTTCTGTCCTGAAAAGATTTAAAGCCAAATACAACAAACATATTATCCTGGAGCCAGGTTCTGCTTTTGCCTGGGATACAGGAGTGCTGGTATCCACTGTTCTGGATATTGTTGAAAATAAGGGAATTAAAACGGCGATGCTCGATGTGTCTTTTGCGGCGCACATGCCCGACTGCCTGGAAATGCCCTATAAGCCCCGTATAGAGGGTGCATACGCTGAACCGGTATTGGGAAAACCAACCTACCGTATGGGAGGAAACTCCTGTTTAAGTGGTGATTTTGTGGGTTTCTGGTCCTTTGACCAGGAAATCCAGGCCGGTGACCGAATCATTTTCGAAGATATGATCCATTATACCATGGTAAAAACCAATTTTTTCAATGGTGTAGGTCACCCATCCATAGGAATTTTGCAGGCAGACGGTTCTTTCAAACTGGTGAGAAGTTTCGGCTATCAGGAATACAAATTTAAACTTTCATGAAAATTTGAGAATTAAATTCTCATTCTGACATAAACCGGATCCGGAGAATTACTTTTCCGGGCATTTATGTATGATCTGTCAGAAAAGTTTAATTCCTGCCGAGAGCATAAATGTATTGCTCCGTGCATTGAAGTCACTGGTCTGAAAGACACTGTTCCTGCTGTTTTCGAAGCGGGCATCCAGTGTAATAAACCACAGGTCGATGCCGACACCATACTGCCATCCGAAGAAATTATCCCGGAAATTGTCGGAACCAAATCTCGGACCTTCCACATCACGGGAGGTTACAAAACTAAAGAGTGGGCCTCCCATGGCACGGAAATTAAAAATACCGGCTTCAAACAGTTTAATCCCAGCCAGCAGTGGTACATCCACCGTTGTGAAATCAAACTTTGTAACCACATCAGCCGGGTTATTATCCCCCTGGAATATGTCACCACCCCTTGAGTTATAATAAACTTCAGGCTGGATGAAAAATCGCGCCCAACCTACCCTGGCGAATGCCCCGGCATGGTAGCTGAGAATATTTTCGGCAGAATAATTTTCCCTGTTCAATGAAAAATTACTTTGGGTAAGCCCCCCTTTCAGGCCAAGGTTAAACACAGGCTGTGCCGAAACAAGAAATCCAAACAAGGATAATACAGTAACAAATAACAACTTTTTCATAACTGATGAATTAATATTTATAAAACGAAAAGAACGTACAAATAGTTTTTAACTTTCTGCTTAACAGGCCAAAGTGCCGATCCAGTCCGGGCCCGGCATTTCCTCATTTTTTCGGGTAGTTTCAATATTCATGCCAGCAATAGATGCCGGTAACAAACCTCTATGGTCTGAAGCGCCGATTCAGGCGTGCACATATCCGGCATGGCGCTCTCTTTCAGGCAGTTTGCAAAATAGTTGATCTCACCCGAAAATCCTTCGTTGGCATCACCGGCCGGAATGAGCAAAGTCTCCGTATCGGCCGACACCTTTATATTATCAGGAAAACTACTTGAATAAGAGATACTTGCATTCTCAAAAAGAGCAATAAATTCGGCCCGGAAAGGGAATGCGGTATGAAATATATTTCCACCTTCAATTTTTACAGTCGTTCCTGAACCGTAATTCCAGGTGGCATTCACGTAATCGTGGCCACTAAGCTCTCCCGGAAGGCAAATTGAATTAATCGTATCAGGCACGCCCATTACCCATTGGGCAAAGTCAATATCGTGAATCAGCAAATCAAAGAGGGCGCCTCCCGATGAGCCGAAAGCCTTTCTTTTTTCTTTCCATTGTCCCCACGCCGGAAGTCCGGAAAACCTGGATAAGGAAAGAAACTTCAACGCTCCGTATTTCCCTGAGTCGATCCAGTGTTTTAAGGTTTGGTAGGCAGGCATAAACCGCACCACATGTCCTATCATCAGCACCAGATTTTTTTCCCGGGCAAGTTCAATCATTTTCCTGCCTTCATCCACCGAAAGGCTGAAAGGCTTTTCGAGGAAAACATGCACCCCCGCATCCATGGCAAGCATAGCCAGTTCATAATGCAGGTCAGTATGGACAGCAATAATGCAGGCATCCAGAGCTTCTGCGGCCAGACAATCATCCAGCGACGAATAGATATTCAGTCTTGAAATAACCTCCTCATCTATGGTACCGGTTGAAAAGTTCCCGAGCTGTTCAGTCAGGTTTTTCCTGATGTTATCCGGAAATTTATCAACGATGGCAACCAACTCAAGGTCGGGATTTTTAAGAATATTAATGGTGTGGGTAACCCCCATGAACCCAAAACCAGCCACTGCTACTTTAATGCGCATAATTCATCTGTTTATTGTTTTGATAATTATATCGTCAACAAAAATCGGTTTTTTGGGTTAGATTTGTATACACATCTTTAAAAATTTAGAAACATGATGATAAAAAGTCCGGCTTTGCTATTTTGCTTATTGATTGCCCTGAACATAACTGCTCAGGAAACAAATAAGAAAGTAATAACATCAGGTGATTATGCGCTTTGGCACTCTGTTTCCGGAGAACAAATATCCACGGATGGGAGTAAAGTTGCGTTTGAACTGAAACCCCAACAAGGCGACGGGAACCTGGTATTTAAGGAGTTACGGCAAAACGAAGCAGATACACTAAGGCGGGGAACCAAAGCCACCTTCGACTTCAGCGGTGATTTCCTGGTTTACCATATTCAGCCGCCTCTGGAATCCGTGAAATCTGCCCGGCGCAAAAAAGTCAAGAAAGAAGATCTGCCTCTTGACAGCCTGGGTATTTTCCACACCAGGCAACGCACCTTAGACAAGTTCGCCAATGTAAAATCCTACGCAATGCCTGAAACAGCGACCGACTGGGTTGCATTTCTTGTGAAACCCGTTGAGAAAACCGATACAACATCCAACGGAAAGAACAACAGTAAAAAACCAGCCGGCGATGACCTGGTTTTGTTCCGGTTATCGACGTCAGACACCATCATGTTCAGGAGGGTAACCGCCTACAGGTTTGCCAGCAAGGGAAGCAACCTGGTCATTGCCAGGGAATCCAAAGACTCTACCGGGACCCAGTCCCAGGTTGCAATATTTGACACACAAAACAAAACGATTATCCCTCGCTTCGAAGGTGCCGGCTATGTCAAAAATCTTTCGGTAGATGAGAGCGGCCAAAATATCGCCTTTCTCCATTCAAAAGATACGGCAGATATCAAAGTATACGCCCTGTATTACGGAACGGCATCAGGCCAATTGCCCGATGTCGTAGCCGACAGCTATACCTCAGGGCTTCCGGTAAGCTGGGCACCCTCAGAAAACGGGAATATACGGTTCTCGGAAGATGGCACCAAATTGTACTTTGGAACGGCACCTGCGCCGGTTGCTGAGCCCAAAGACACCCTGCTCCCGGAGGAAAAACCGATGGTGGATGTGTGGCACTGGCAGGATACAAAATTACAAACTCAGCAAAAAGCAGAACTTGACAGGGAGAAAAAACGCACCTTCCTGGCAGTATACCATACCAATCTCAGAAGGTTCATTCAATTGGCCGACCTGAATATCACGGATATTGTCACGGTAAACAAGGGAAACGGAGAGCAGGCACTGGGGTTCGACAATTCAGCTTACCAGAGGGAAGCAAGCTGGGCGGGAGGCAATTTCAGAGATGCCTACCTGGTAGATCTCCGAACAGGAATTAAAAGGCAGGTTGTATCCGGAAAGAGTTACGTGCAATTGTCGCCGGGCGCCAGGTACGTTGTCTGGTACGATCCCGCCGACAGCAGTTATTATGCCCGTTCAACCGATTTTGCCAACCTCGACGTGATACCGCTTACCAAAAAGGTACCCGTGAAATTTTACAATGAGCTGAACGACACCCCTTCAGATCCGTCTCCCTATGGAATTGCAGGATGGTCGCCGGGAGACCGGTTTGTATATATTTACGACCGGTATGACATCTGGAGATTTGACCTGACGGGAGAACGCGTTCCTGTTGCAATGACTCAGGCTTTTGGCCGTCGGAACGAATTGCGCTTCAGGTATATAAAAACCGATCCCGATGAAGAATATATTCCCTCTGAAGCAAATGTCCTCCTGTCGGCTTTTAATCAGAATTCCCTGGAATCAGGATTTTATACCGCTGATTTTTCCTCCATAAAGGAACCGGAAAAACTCTTGATGGACCATTTTCATTTCAATTTTCTCA
>CAYMXK010000203.1:0-8458 GCA_964393915.1 uncultured Prolixibacteraceae bacterium | reverse complement strand
AGGCACCAAGACACGAAGGATTCACCAAGATTATTGAATTGATATTCATCTCTTTATGCTTCTTGGTGTCTTGGTGTCTTGGTGGCAAAAAAAAAAACTTGGTGGCAAAAAAAAACTTGGTGGCAAAAAAAAACTTGGTGGCAAAAAAAAAGCTTTCCGGAGCAGATTCATCATAAATAAAAAAAGTGGCTGTGTGCGAAATTTTATACTTTTATCAATGGTTTTTTTATGTGATCATATAAGATAATCCTTCTGGGTTAGTTTTAACAGGCTGGCATTCTATTCTTAATAAAAAAATACCGTACAACAGTGGCACAAATTGCAAATTGAGATTTTCTTAAACCAAATAGAAACGTAATTCATCGTAAATGATTCCACCTAATCCTATTATTGGAACCGGACTTCATGCAATTGGAGGAATTTCAGCGGCAACATGTTACCTTCCCAATACCAAAACCAGGCAGTGGTCATGGGGAACCTTCTGGCTCGTTCAGGCCCTCTTTGCCTGGGTAGTTATGCCGTTTGTCATCGGCTGGCTTACCGTTCCGGGTTTCATCGATATTTTGATCCATGCACCATCCAAACCTTTCTGGACTGCTTTTTTACTGGGGGCACTCTATGGTTTCGGTGGGATGTCGTTCGGCAAAGCCATTAACCACATCGGTTACTCGCTGACTTACACGCTGGCCATAGGTATTTCAGCCGTACTCGGTACAATATTTCCCATGCTTTTGTTTGGCACTCTGGGCGAGTTTTTCCTGAAACCGGGTGGCGGGATCGTCCTCCTCGGAATGATTTTATCGGTAGTTGGTGTGGTGATCTGCGGATGGGCTGGGTTTAAGAAGGAAAAGGACCTTAAGGTATCCAGCCCCGGAAAAGCCGGCTTCAACATGGCGGTAGGGCTGATGCTTACCATTGTTGCCGGGGTTCTTTCCGGCGTTTTCAATCTTTCCCTTGAATCGGGAAAGCCCCTGGCTGAAATGGCTGCACAAAACGGTGCAGGAAACTTTCAGGGGAATGCGAACCTTGTTGTTTCCACTTCGGGTTGTTTCCTGGTAAACCTGATCTGGTTCCTGGTTGCCGGCTACAGGCATGGCACGCTAAAAGAATTTACCCTGAAAAGCGGTATTCCGAAAAGTACAATGGTCCGAAACTGGTTTTGGTCGGCGTTTGCAGGCACGCTCTGGTGTTTCCAGTTCTTCTTTTACGGACTCGGCCATGTTAAGATGGGTAATTTTCAGTATGCCAGCTGGGTACTGCATATGTCGATGCTCATATTCTTCAGCTATATCGTTGGTGTACTGATGAAAGAGTGGAAAAATGTGAAGACCCAAACCTACGTCGTCCTGATTGCAGGCCTGCTTATACTCATCATATCTTTCGTAATAACCAGCTATGGAAGTTATATCGGTGAAAGAATTATCAGTGGGGGAAACTAATACCTTACCAGGCACTACACTCACGACTCCTCCAAAATTTAGAAAATGAATTCTTTTTAAATACATTTCGATATGAAAGCACCCTACAACCGTCGTCGTTTTTTAACCACACTGGGAGCTGGAATTGCTGCCAGTCAGATTCTACCGGTTTCCTCTGCCGGAGAAGCCAATGCTTCAGAAACAGCAATGAACCACCTTCCTTCGTCATCTGACAAACTCTACCCTGTCGATATCAGGAAAGTCAGGACCGGAGGGGAGATAGGCCGCCGCATAGGGGTCACGATCCATAACAATTTGTTGAAAATTGATATTGACAAGGATTTCCTGCATACCTTCATGAACAGGGATCAATCCAAAGAAAGTTTTGTGGGCTTGGGAATGCTGCTCGATGCTACCGTAAAACTGGCTGCCAGCACCGGCGATGAAAAGGTTCTAAACCTGAAAAACCACCTCGTATCGCAGATCATAAAAAGTCAGGAACCTGACGGTTATATCGGAAATATGAGACCCCCCAGCCGGATAAAGAAGCTCTGGGATGTTCATGAAGCCGGGTATATCATCTACGGACTCGTCAACAATTTCAGGCTGTTCTCTGATCCCGGATCTCTTATGGCGGCCGAGAAGGCGGCGCGCTACATCATCGCCAGCTGGAAACTGCTCGGTGACAACTGGGAAGAGAGTTCCGATGTTGCCCTCCATGTAGCCATTACCGGCATCCACCGGACCATGCTTGCCCTGTTTGAAGTTACGGGGCACAATGAATTTCTTGAATTTTGCATTAAACAGCACAACCTGACCCAATGGAATCCCGGGATCGTTACAGGCCGGAAAAATCTGATTGTAGGGCATATATATGGATACATGGCCTCTTCGCTGGCACAACTTGAACTTTACAGACTGAGGCCTGACAAACATTTGCTGCAGCCGGCAAAGCTGGCTATGGATTTTCTCACCCTTCAGGATGGCATGGCCATTACCGGCGGGGCTGGTCAGGTGGAAATCTGGACTGACGACCAGGATGGCCGAGGACAGCTCGGTGAAACTTGTGCCACCGCCTATCAGATCAGGGTATATGATAACCTGCTGAGGCTGACAGGCAATTTCATTTTTGGTGACCTGATGGAACGCACAATTTTTAATGCACTCTTTGGCGCCCAGTCGCCCGATGGCCGTCACATCCGCTATTTTACCCCGACAGAAGGGCCGAGAGTTTATCACAATACTGATACATACTGTTGTCCGAATAATTACCGGCGCATCGTTGCCGACCTGCCTTCGATGATCTATTATACAATGCCTGGGGGAATGGCCGTAAACCTCTACACCGCCTCAGAGGCCGAAGTAAACATCGATGGCCTGACAGTGGCTGTCAGGCAGGAAACTTCATACCCTGGCAACGGGAAAGTGGCGATTATCATCTCTCCCCCGGAATCTGCAGAGTTCAGGGTCAGGCTGCGCAGACCGGAATGGTGTAAAAGCCTGTCAGTGCAGGTCAACGGCCTTCCCATACCTCAAGGCGCCAATTCTGAGAAGTTCATGGATATTGACAGAATCTGGAAGAAGGATGACCGGATCACACTGGATATGGATATGGACTGGCGACTGGTAAAAGGCCGGCAACGCCAGGCCGGAAGAGTCGCGGTAATGCGCGGGCCTTTGCTTTACTGCCTTAATCCGGCCCAGGACAGCCAGCTTGCAGGTATCGACGGGGCAGACCTCGGAAAAATTATCATCGACCGTGCATCAATCGAAAAGTTACCAATGCAGGAAACATCCACCAGACCTGAGGGTACCGGGTGCAGGCTGAAAGCGGGAAAAAGCGAATGGGGAATGGGAAATCCGGGAAACCTGCCGCTTGTACTGTCCGAATTTACAGACCCAGACGGAAAATGTACCTATTTCAAAACACCCGAAATCAGTGAAGGTGTTGATGACGAACTCATCCGGCAAACATTGTAAGTTCAATCCAAATCCTAATTGATATGAATCCAGCCTTTAACCGCCGCCGGTTTATCACCACCCTGGGCGCAGGGGTAGTGGCTTCACAGCTTGTCCCCCTAACATCAAACGCTACCGGAGAAAACCAACCTGATTTTACCGGGACTTCTCCGGCATACCGTATAGATCCACGCTTCGCCGCACACAAAAAATTACCCTGGAGAAAAGTCCATCTCGATTTTCACAATTCGAAATATGTTCCAATGATCGGCGAAAAATTTGACCCAGACCAATGGGGCGATCAGTTGGTTGCAGGAAACGTCGACAGCATTGTGGTATTCGCAAAAGACATGCACGGATACTTCTATTATCCCGGTAAATACGGGCCGGTGCATCCGGGTCTGAATTTTGATCTGCTGGGAGGCCAGGTAAAAGCCTGCAAGGAAAGGAACATAGCAGTTTACGCCTATTATTGTGCAGCCTGGGACCACCACATTGCAGAGACACATCCCGAGTGGAATATGCGAAAGCGGGATGGCTCCGATTACCGGCCCAAAGCGGGAGAAATCCCCGGTTGGACTGCCCTTTGTCTGGGGAATAAGGATTTTGTTGACCTTATGGCTGATCACGTTAGGGAATTTGTATCGGAATATGAACTCGACGGAGCCTGGCTTGATATGGCCGAACCTATCGCACCGGAATGTTATTGCAGCGAGTGTGTGCGGCAAATCAGGGAGGCAGGTCGTGATCCTTATGACAGTGATGTTCAGCGTGACCACCAGAATAAAAACTTTATTGAGTTTCACCGGAGGATGCGCGACCTGGTTCACTCTGTGAGGCAGGGCTGCCAGATCGACTTTAACGATATCGGATTAAGCAAAGTCAGTGAACGCGCCGAGCTGCTCGATAACATCGACATTGAAGCACTGCCGACCGGCGGCTGGGGGTATTATTATGCTCCCGCGCAGATCCGTTACCAGCGCAATTTCGGTGTTCCCGTATATGGTATGACCGGTCGCTTCGTTGCTTCATGGGCAGACTTCGGAGGACTTAAAATGCCGGTTCAGCTCGATGTGGAGCTGGCCAGTCTGGTGGCCAACGCAGCGAGTTGCGATGTGGGCTACCAGATGCCACCCAACGGGGTACTAGACCCGGCCGTTTACCATGTTCTGGGAAAATCGTTTGGCCGGATCAGGAAACTGGAACCCTGGCTGGAGCAGGCTTCACCGCTTACCGAAGCGGCCATGCTGATCCCGGACCGTCCACTGGAGAGATTGAGGGAATCATATATTTACGGAATAAGCAAACTCATGATCGAGTCCCGGCTCCAGTTCGACGTGGTGGAACAGGGGCAAAAATGGGAAGATTACAGCCTGGTGGTAATTCCCGACGATCTGGTTCCTGATGCCGGCATAGTCGAAAGATTGCATCAATACATCGCTGGAGGGGGAGCAGTTATCGTCTGCCATAACGCAGGTATTGAGGCAGACAGCAGGCAATCGTGGCTGACCCGGTACGGACTTGACTATTACGGAGATGCGAAATTTAAGCCGGCTTATATGGTGACCGACAACAGTTTTACCGGAGATATGCCAGGCTATGCGTGGGCTTTGTACGACGGTGCTTCTCAATGGAAGGCAAAATCTCCGGCCCGGTCGCTGGCTATGTTGGGAGTGCCTCTGTTTCAACGGAGTGCAGAGCATTATACGAGTCACCGGCAGACCCCGTTTGAACATACTACTGATTATACTGTCCTCGCAGTAAGTGGTAAGGTTGGTTTGGCGGCTTTTCCAGTCGGTACGAGCTATTATGAAAGGGGCTACTGGATTTACCGCACGGCTTTTCAAAAACTCCTCGACGCGGTATATCCGCAGAGACTGATAGAAACCAATGCGCCGTTAAGCACCGAAATAGCGGTGACATGGCAACCTGCCGACCCCAAACTAAGACGGAAAGAACGTTATATTGTACATATCATCAACTGGTCGCCGTCGAGAAAAACACCGCCGCATCCCGAAGTGCACGAAGATCCCGTCGCGCTCTCAGATGTGAGGTTGAAGCTAAATATCCCCCTCAAAAAAGTTAAAGTCAGCACTGCTGTGGCAGGGCAGACCCTTCAATACCGGATTTCCGGCGGGGGACTGGAGGTTACCGTTCCCCTTGTGCATGTGCATGAAATGCTTTGTTTTGAACTTTCCGGATAACATCCCGGCACATTATTGCAGGATAATTCTGTAAATGCAGGCAAGAATTTAATCAGCCCTCCTTTGCTTAAGGCAGGGTTGATTAATATAATTTCTGTACTTTAGCACCCACTGGCCGGAGATCACTGTTTGGGAATTTCAACCTGACCAATCTCCCGGATGACAAGCCTTCAGGAGTAATGAAAGCCTCAGCATATCAAATGCAATCAGTCAGTTTAAGCAATAGCGCTCCTGTGACCATAATAAATAGAATAATTCAATATTATCTTAAGAAAAATGAAAGCATTTCCGGTTCTGTTGTCATTTCTCATTATCCCGCTTTTCTTCTCCTGTTCCAATCCCTTAACAGAGAAGTCGCCTGCTCCGCAGCCCTATAGCTACATCAGTGCAAAATCCACTGGAAAGCCTGTTCCTGAATCACCCGATCCTCTGGTTGACTGGAGGTGGGAAAATCCGCAGGCTGCCGACCTGCTTGAGGTTTATACACTTAAACCTGTATCAGTAACTACTGACCAGCCAGACGCATTCGACAGACTGAATTCTCTGACAGGCAATTCGCCGGGAGTCAGGGTTAAGGGAACCGGGTCAATCATGCTGGACTTTGGACAGGTGAATGCCGCCTGGCTGGAATTCGATTCTGATGACCTGAACGGAACGGTCGAAATGAGCATCAGCGAATACAATGAACCTTCCATTCTGAATGAGGGAGCGCAAAACCGCATTAAAACCATGCAACCCGTCAGGTACGGAAATACGTACCGGTTAGAGCTGAACGACCAGCTTTATGAAGGTGTCCGCTACGGGTGGATACACATTAGAACCTTTGAAAATAGCTGGCATATTAAAAACGTGAGGCTGGTTTGCCAGACCAAACCGGTAAACTATCTGGGCAGTTTCAGGTGCAGCGATTCTTTGCTTACCCGGATATGGTACACCGGCGCATATGGTGTCAGGCTCAACCTGCTCAACGACCACTTCGGGGCCATATTGATGGAGCGCAGCGACCGGCATTCCTGGACTGGTGATGCCCATCCGTCACAGGCTGCCGCTTTGGTGGCTTTCGGAAATTATGACTTTGTCCGCGACAATATCCACCATACCTCCACTCAGAACAACGGAATTCTAAGTTATTCACTATACTGGATATTAAGCCTTTGTGAGTATATTCACTATACCGGGGATTCGGCAACCCTTGTAAGGTATATTGATAATGCCTGTGAAAAGCTCGACAATGCCTGGCTCCATTTTGGCAATGATCCAAGACTGCGTTTTTACGGTTGGGATGAAAGGCTTGGGGCCGGTTTTGAAAACCATAGTTGCCGTGAATCGCAGAATGCCTATAAAATGCTGACCATAAGGAGCTGGATCGATTTTGGAAAAATGATGCATTGGCTCGGGAGGGAAGAACTCGCCGAAAAATACCTTGGCTATGCCAGGGAGAAACTAAGCGGGTTGAGGATTGACCGTGACTGGCACAGCAATTTTGGGATTCATGCTGCCGCCGACGCAATTAATACCGGCGCCATTGAGCCAGAAGAACAGGATTTCCTGATAGACAAAAAATTCAGTGACAGGGTTAACCGCTTGTCTTACTCTCCGTTCAACCAGTATTTTATCATCCAGGCGCTGGCGCGGGGTGGTCGTTACAACAAAGCCATTGAAACCATCAGGGACTGCTGGGGGGGCCAGATAGAATACGGTGGTACCACTTTTTTCGAAGTTTTCAGGCCGTCCTGGAACCAGGTACTGGGTGCAAACGATGCCCCGCCGAACAACCAGTGCGGGTATACAAGCCTTGCACATCCCTGGGGAGGTGGAGTAACAAAATGGCTTTCTGAGGAGGTTCTGGGAATCAAGCCTGCTGCTCCGGGATTCCTCCACGTTGAAATCAGGCCCAACCTGGGAAGCCTGCTCACCAGCGTCGAAGGGAGCGTTCCGACACCCCAAGGCGAAATAAATGCCAGATTCGATATCCCCGCAGGAGTGGCCGAAGTTGAGATTCCCGCCGGGATTCAGGCTAAAATTGGTATACCTAAAGCAGGAAAAGAGATTCTCTCCATCAGGTTGAACGGGAAACCTGTGTGGCCCGGCCATTCAAGGGAAAACCCTGCTGCAGTGGAAGAGAACCAATTTATCATTTTTGACGGTATACATAGCGGTAAACATCGGTTTACTATTGAATATTCAGGGCAGACACCTCCTTATGTAGAATCACCGTGGGTATATCCCGCTGTTTTCTGCGGAACAGACACAACAACCGGTGGAAACTGGGGTGGGAGCTATGGCTCCGAAGGATACGTCCTGTGCAATTATGATCCCGGATCAGACCAGTCCGGCGATCTGAGGACCCTTCCGGGATATATTGCCGGTGTGACCTATAATCTGCAGGGACAGATCAACTGGGAAACCGGAGTTGCCAGCAAGGCCGCACCTGCGCCCGGACCAGAAAATGGATTTCCCCGCAATGCCACTGCCATCTGTACCAGGGATCCCCTGGCATGCAAGCAAACCATGACGGTCGACATTGAAATGAACCAGCCCCGGGAATGCAGGATATCCCTCTATTTTCTCGACTATGATAACAGTAACCGGCGTACAGCAGTCGAAGTGTTCGATATGGAAACTAAGGAGATTATTGCACCGGTTAAGATCGTTTCGAATTATTCAGGAGGTAAGTATCTGACATACAGTTATGACAAATCTATGCGTTTCCGGATTAACCAGGTGAGGGGCCCCAACGCTGTTCTCAGCGGCATTTTCTTTGACTGACAGCCTGGGAAAAGGAGATTCTCCCTTTTAATCGGGATGACCATTAAGAAACAAGACAATTTAGGCAATGTCCACTGGATTCCCACTTTCGTGAGAATGAGGGGCAGG
>CAYMXK010000202.1:0-8564 GCA_964393915.1 uncultured Prolixibacteraceae bacterium | reverse complement strand
CGTAAGAATGTATGGTCTGCATAACTCTAATTTTTAGTTGATTTTGAATGTCAAAGATAGCAATTATCTGGCGAACACTATTCCTCATCATTGGCGGCAAAATGAATTTAATGTACATATAATACCCGGGCAATTTAAAAAATCCTGAATCATTTATGGCCCGAAATTCTCAGGAATAACCTATTTTTGGCTAGCGGCAAAACAGGAAGGAATTCATTCAGCCCTGAAAATTTCAAGAACTATGTTATTTAAAGATATCATTGGACATCAGAAAGTGAAAAACCGTCTCATCAGGTCGGTTCACGAAGAACGTATAAGTCATGCGCAGCTTTTTTCAGGTCCCGAAGGAAACGGCAAAATCGCCCTTGCGCTGGCATATGCACAATACATCACCTGCCGGAACCGCTCTGAGACAGACAGTTGCGGTGTCTGCCCGCCATGTAAAAAGTATTCCAAACTTGCCCACCCCGACCTCCATTTTGTATTTCCCATATTTAAACCCAAATCGGTACAAAAAGCCTATTCCGACGATTTTTTGAAGCAATGGCGTGAAATGTTGCTTAAGTCACCTTATATCAGTCTGAATCAGTGGGGAAATTTTATTGAAGCTGAAAATTCCCAGTTAACCATTTACGCCCACGAAAGTGACTCCATCATCAAAAAGCTGAGCATCAAACCATTTGAAGCAGAGTTTAAGGTAATGATCATCTGGTTGCCGGAGAAAATGAATTTATCGTGTTCGAATAAACTTCTGAAAATGATAGAGGAGCCTCCGGTGAAAACATTGTTTTTGATGGTGACAGAGAACGAGGCCGATATCATTTCAACGATACGCTCGCGCACACAAATCATTAAAATACCCCGGATAAGCGATACCGATCTGCAAAACCACCTGCAGTCCGAAGGAAATTATGACCCGGAAACAATTGCCGAGATGGTTCGCCATGCCAACGGCAACTACCTGAAAGCGATTGATTATGCAGAACCTACTGAAGATAAGAAGTATTTTCTGGAAACTTTTCAGAGGGTAATGCGGCTGGCTTTTAAGGCAGGCAAAGAGACCGTCAATATACTGGAGATACTCGATGTGGCTGAAGAACTGGCAGGCATTGGCCGCGAACGGCAGAAAGAATTTTTTCAGTATGCCATGCAGATGACAAGGGAGTTCTTTGTAATGAACTTTCAAAAACCGGCATTGGTTTACCTTAACCGGGATGAGCAAGGATTTGGGAAAAATTTCTCCCCATACATCAACGAAAGGAATGTAACTCAGTTCAACCAACTATTCGAGGAAGGATACCTGCATATCAGCCGCAACGGTAACCCGAAAGTTATATTTACAGATACTTTATTGTCGATTATCAGGATTATCAGGAGATAATAACCCCCGAAATCATGAAAGATGGGGCAAAGTTGCTGTAAACAGGCATTTTAAGAATTGCAAACGATCTCAACATTAAATAATTATGCAATACAAGGGCAATATATTGAAAATGAGAAGTGAAATCGGGAGGCCGGTGAAATACTTATTACCTGTCGGGAGTGAAGAAGTCTCCATGAATGAGCTTCTCGGCAGACCTATCCGTATGGAGTTTGCGGGTCAGATCAACTGCATTTGCTGCGCGAAACAGACCAAAACCTCTTTTGCCCAGGGTTTTTGCTACAATTGCCTGCAAACTGCCCCTGAAGCCAGTGAATCGGTGCTGCGCCCCGAACTGAGCAAATCTCACCTGGGATTTGCCCGCGATATGGAGTGGGCCCGGAATCACGACCTTATCGACCACTATGTATACCTGGCAGCCTCCTGTGACATTAAAGTGGGTGTAACCCGGCATCACCAGGTACCGACCCGCTGGATCGACCAGGGAGCAAGTTCTACGGTAATACTGGCCAAAACCCCTAATCGTCATATTGCAGGCATTATTGAGGTATGGCTTAAACAATATTATACAGATAAAACCAACTGGCGGGAAATGCTTAGGAACAACCTGACCCCGTGCGACCTGGTGGAGGAGAAACAAAAGGCAATTAAGCTGCTTACTCCTGAATTGAAGAAATATGTGACTCCGGAAAGTGAAATTACCACTATTGAATATCCGGTATGGCAATTCCCGGAAAAGATCAACAGCCTCTCTTTTGACAATAAGCCGGTAATAGAAGGAACGTTGTCGGGAATCAAAGGGCAATACCTCCTGTTTGACAATGGTACGGTTCTGAATATCAGAAAACACAATGGCTATTTTATAAAAATTGACGGGTAGGCAGAAAATAAATGGTTGATTGTTGAATACAGCCAAATCGCAAAAACGCTAACTTTGCTGTTAAAAATATTGAATAATGCAACTGATCAATTCCATATACACGTTGTTGACCCTCACCTTGCTGCTTTTAATTATTAACTATTTCGGCAACTTCGTACCTATTTCACAAAGTGTGGTTATTGTTGTACTGATTTTATCGGCCATCGTCTTTTCCCTTAGAATGTACATGCGTTACAGCAGCCGTAATGATAAACGAAGGTGAAATTCGGGCATTACCGCCATTTATGATAAAACTCCGTGTTTCATAGCCCAATTTTTAGTTATTTTGAAACATCGTTTATAAAACAAGAAAAAACATCAGATAATGGAAAATATAGATTGGAAAAACGTGGGTTTCGGATACCGTAAAACCGACTATAATGTCAGGTGTTACTTCCGCGACGGGAAATGGGGAGAACTTGAGGTAAGCTCATCGGAATACATCAACATACACATGGGGGCTACAGCGCTCCATTACGGACAAGAAGCTTTTGAGGGCATGAAAGCATTTATGGGAAAAGACGGTAAGATCCGGATTTTCAGGATGCCTGACAATGCGGCACGCATGCAGACTTCATGCGAAGGAATCATGATGCAAAAACTGCCTGTTGAGATTTTCGAAAAGGCGGTTAAGCTCGCGGTTGAACTAAATAAGCACTTTGTACCTCCTTACAATTCGGATGCCTCGCTTTATATTCGTCCGATGCTGTTGGGTTCCGGACCTGAAATTGGAGTAAAACCTTCGGGGGAATACCTCTTTATGGTATTCGTGATGCCTGTAGGACCCTATTTTCCCGAGGGATTTAAACCCACCGACCTGGTGATCATGCGGCAGTACGACAGGGCCGCACCTCAGGGAACCGGAAAATACAAAGTGGGTGGTAATTATGCGGCCAGCATGGTTGCCGGGTACAAAGCCAAAAAAGAGGGTTATTCTGCGGTTCTTTACCTCGACAGCAAAGAGAAAAAATACCTTGATGAATGTGGTCCTGCCAATTTTTTCGGAATCAGGAACAATACTTACATCACTCCCGAATCTGATTCAATATTGCCATCGATCACCAACAAAAGTCTTATGGTGCTTGCTGCCGAACTGGGACTTGAGGTTGAAAAGCGCAAAGTTCCCTACGAAGAGCTGGCAACATTCGAAGAAGTAGGTGCCTGCGGTACAGCTGCAGTAATTTCCCCGATCAAGCGGATTTTCGATGCCGACAAAAACAGGGAGTTTACTTACGGTGCAGAACCCGGCCCGTGGAGCACAAAGCTATACAATAAGTTGCGTGCCATCCAGCACGGCGACGAACCCGACAAATATGGCTGGATAACCTTTGTGGATTAAATCTGTTTTTCTGCAGAATACAGGGAAGATTGACAGGATTCCGGAGATTTGATCTGTTTTATGTCAGATATTACGCTATCCTTTAAAGGTGTTTGCGTTATCCATGAATAGTGTCATGATTTATCATCAGGTTTAAAACATGATTATATTTTCATGGTGAATTTTTTGTGGCCATAAAAAACAAACAAATATTGCCGTGAAAACTTTACTTTTGTAATCCTTGATTTACAGCATATACTAAAAACTATGATTCGGAAAAAGGTTAAAGAGATTTTACAAAACGGGGAAACCGGTACAGAAGTGTTGGTAAAAGGTTGGGTAAGAACCAAAAGAAGCAGTAAGAACGTAAATTTTATTGCTTTAAATGACGGTTCTACGATTCACAATCTGCAGGTTGTTGCTGATGTTGAGACATTTGGCGAAGAGCTTATGAAAGATATCAATACGAGTGCGTCACTCGCAGTTACCGGGCAACTGGTTGAATCTCAGGGAAGTGGCCAGAAGGTGGAATTGATTGCCAGAACCATTGAGATATATGGCAAGGCCGATCCCGACAAATATCCCATTCAGCCTAAAAAGCACTCGCTTGAATTTCTTCGCGAGAATGCACACCTCCGTTTCCGAACCAACACCTTTGGAGCCATATTCCGTATACGCCATGCCATGGCATTTGCCATCAACGACTATTTTAACCGCAAGGGATTTTTCTACCTGCACACACCCATTATCACAGCTTCCGATGCCGAAGGGGCCGGACAAATGTTCAGGGTCACCACGCTCGACGCCAAAAATCCTCCGCTGACAGAAGAAGGAAAAGTTGATTTTAGCGAAGATTTCTTTGGAAAGGCCACCAACCTTACTGTTTCCGGTCAACTCGAGGGCGAATTGGGAGCTACAGCGCTGGGCGAAATTTATACTTTCGGACCGACATTCAGGGCCGAGAATTCAAATACCTCCCGCCACCTGGCCGAATTCTGGATGATTGAACCCGAGATGGCCTTTTATGACCTCAAAGACAACATGGACCTGGCTGAGGATTTCCTGAAATCACTTATCCGGTACGCACTGGAAAATTGCCAGGATGACCTGAAATTCCTTGCCTCCCGTCTGAAGGAGGAAGAGAAAGGGAAGCCTGCCGACCAGCAGTCGATGGATTTGATTGAAAAGCTAATGTTTGTTGCCAACAATGATTTTGTCAGGCTTACCTACACCGAAGCCATAGATATCCTTAAAAATTCCAATCACTACAAAAAGAAAAAATTCCAGTTTCCGGTTGAATGGGGCGTTGACCTGCAAAGTGAACATGAGAGGTACCTTGTGGAAAAGCATTTTAAAAAGCCGGTGATCCTGATTAACTACCCGAAAGAGATCAAGGCTTTTTATATGAAGCAGAACGACGATAACAAAACTGTTGCAGCCATGGATGTGTTGTTCCCTCAAATCGGGGAGATTATTGGCGGTTCGCAGCGTGAAGAGAACTACGATAAGCTGGTAGCGCGCATGGAGGAGATGCACATTCCGGTGGAAGAGATGTGGTGGTTCCTCGACACCCGTCGTTTTGGAACCGTGCCACACAGCGGCTTTGGTCTGGGTTTCGAAAGATTTATTCTTTTCGTAACCGGAATGGGCAACATACGCGACGTCATTGCATTCCCACGAACTCCGAATAATGCTGAGTTTTAACCAGGAAATCAACAGTTCAGTATTGGAAATTTTGCTAATTTTGAACTGCAACCAATATTGCAGGGATGAAGACCAGGTTATCGTTACAACAAAAGCTATTACAGAAGCTTTCCCCGCAGCAGATACAAGTTATCAAGCTGCTGGAAATCCCTACGTTGCAGCTCGAACAGCGCATTAAAAAGGAGCTGGAAGAGAACCCCGTTCTCGAAATGGACAGCGATGAAAACTACAATGAAGAAGATAATCAGGCTCCTGAACTGCGTTCAGATGAGGACAAGGACGATGAAGAATTCTCAATGGAGGATTATATTCCCGACGATGAGATACCCAGTTACCGGCTGAATGCCAATAATTACTCCCCCGACGACAAACAGGTTGATATTCCGTTTTCGGTTGGTGATACATTTCATGAATTCCTGTATGAACAGGTAGGCATGGTTTTATTTGATGATAATGAGCGTAAACTGGCCGAATATATTATCGGTAATATCGACGAGGATGGCTACCTGAGAAGAGACCTGCTCTCAATATCTGATGATCTGGCATTTACCCTGAACATTGAGGTTAGCGAGGAAGTACTGGCCAAAATTCTGGAAACAATCCAGGAGTTCGATCCTCCTGGGGTTGGAGCACGTGACCTTCAGGAGTGCCTGCTGCTCCAGCTGAAAAGAAAGAAAAATGAATACCAGCATTTGGCTGTCTCCGTGATCAAGGGCTCCTTTGATGAATTTACGAAAAAACATTATGATAAAATTGCCAGGCGTTTAGGTGTTTCCGACGAGGACCTTAAAATGGCCATTGATTTGATTCTAAAGCTCAATCCGAAACCCGGCAGTTCATACAGCAATCCGCATAACCGCTCAAATCAGCATATTGTTCCTGATTTCATTCTTGAAGTTGTGGATGGAGAGCTACAGCTCAGCCTTAACCAGCGCAATACTCCGGAACTTCGCATCAACGAAGCGTATCTCGATATGCTCAGGACACTTACCAAAAGCAATAATGGCCAAAACCGCAGCAACAAGGAGGCCTTTTCTTTCGTTAAACAGAAGCTCGACTCGGCCAAATGGTTTATTGATGCCATCAGACAGCGTCAGCAAACCCTTTTGATTACCATGTCTGAAATTATCGATTTTCAGAAAGAGTATTTCATTGACGGAGATGAAACCCATTTGAAACCCATGATCCTGAAGGATATCGCTGAGCGCACCGGGTTCGATATTTCAACCATATCCAGGGTATCGAACAGCAAATATATTCAAACCCATTTCGGCATTTACCCCTTGAAATACTTTTTCTCTGAATCTATGCAAAAGGATACAGGAGAAGAGGTTTCTACAAGGGAAATTAAAAAGATACTCAAAGATTGCATCGATAATGAAGATAAGCATCATCCTCTTACTGATGAAAAACTTACCGAAATTCTAAAGGAGAAGTCTTACAATATTGCCCGGCGGACAGTAGCCAAATACCGCGAACAACTCGACATACCCGTGGCAAGGCTGCGTAAAGAACTTTAATATATGATCAGAAAATTAGCTGCCGTAATCACGTGGGTATTTTCACCGCTGCTGATTCCTACATATGCCGCCATAATGCTGCTCTATACAGGCTTTCAATTCTCCATGTTTCCTTGGCCCGCAAAAAGATTTTTGCTTTTGGTAATCTTTGTTTCTACCGCTGTAATGCCTTCTCTGACCCTTTTTATATCTCAGGCGGGCAAAAATTTCCGCATTTCTGAACAAAAATTCGCAGATAGCCGGGTGCCTTTGATTTTTGTAGCACTATATTATTACATCGGATTTTATCTGCTAAACAAAATGCCGCTCTATGCCATTTTCAAAATCTTTTTACTGGCAGGGGCGATCCTGGTAATTGTTCTGATAATGGTTTCGCTGTACGTGAAAATAGATGAACGGATGGCGGCTTTGGGAGGGGTATTCGGTATGATGGTAGCCCTCGCATTGCGCATTGGATACAACCCGCTGTTTTTACTGTCTGCTATAGTTCTGATCTCCGGAGTTGTAGGAACGGCGACCATGATCAGCCATAAAAAAACAATGGGATCCACCCTTGCAGGTTTTCCAACCGGGTTTGCTGTTTTCTTTCTGATCTTTTATGTGCTCTGAAAGGATTTATTCTACAAACTTGTAGCCAATTCCTTTGAGGGTTTTGATGTGGTCGTTGCCTATTTTTTCCCGAAGCTTTCTGATATGCACATCGATGGTACGGTCTCCGACAACCACGTTATCGCCCCAAACGGAAAAATAAATCTCCTCCCGGGTAAACACTTTGCCAGGTTTTGAAACCAGAAGCGAAAGCAACTCAAATTCCTTGCGGGGTAAAACCATCTCTTCCTTACCCAATTTTACCAGGTACCGTTCTTTATCGATTACCAGTTCACCGATTGTCATGGTGTTATCGCCTACAGGCACTGCGGCTTCCGGTGCGGCAGTGGAGAATCGCTTAAGAAGTGCCTTCACACGGCTGATAAGAACTTTAGGCCTGATGGGCTTGGTAATATAATCATCAGCTCCGGCTTCAAATCCGGCAATCTGTGAATAATCCTCTCCACGGGCAGTAAGGAAAGCTACCAGCGTATTCTTTAACGAAGGGATACGGCGAATTTCCTCACATGCTGCGATCCCATCCATTTCTGGCATCATTACGTCAAGAAGTATCAGGTGCGGCTGTTGCTTCTCGGCAATCTTCAGGGCTTCTGTACCATTGCTTGCTGTATAAACCTTGAAACCTTCTTTTTGGAGATTGTAGCTAATAAATTCCAGGATGTCGATCTCATCGTCAACCAGTAATATTTTGAACGTATTGTCACTCATAATCTGAAAATGAATTATTTATGGGTTTATGAAATAAAAACAATGTTCCAAAGTTAATGTTCCAAAGTTAATATAACTTTAAAACCCGGCATGCAAATCTATGCAAATTATCTGGCCTTTTCAAGGGTAAATGTAAAAGTTGTTCCCTTATCAACTGCACTCTTTACATTAATTGTCTGGTTATGAGCTTCAATAATATGCTTTACAATCGAAAGTCCCAGGCCTGTGCCCCCCTGTTCGCGGGACCTTGACCTGTCTACCCTGTAAAATCTTTCAAAAACCCTTGGCAGGTCTTTTTTATCAATACCAAGACCCGTATCAGCCACTTCAACCAAAATGTGATCTTCGAAATCATACAAACAGACTTTTACCGAGCCTCCTTTGCGATTGTATTTTATTCCGTTG
>CAYMXK010000201.1:0-8594 GCA_964393915.1 uncultured Prolixibacteraceae bacterium | reverse complement strand
ATAGTGCTTATCTGGAAAATATATGGAATCGCTTCAGGGATGGCGACAAACAGGCTTTTGCCCTGCTGTACAACCGGTATGTAGAAAGTTTGTATCAATATGCCAGTAAATTTTCGCAGGATGAAGAGCTTGTGAAGGACGCCATCCAGGAAGTATTTATCGATCTTTATAACTCACGGGAAAAGATCAGGGCCTCTGCCGAAAATCTGAAATACTACCTGTTCCTTGCTGTTAAAAGAAACCTGATAAAAAAACTAAGCCGTAACAGACGGTTTGAGGTGGGACGAATCTCTGACAAATTGTTGTTCGAACCACATTACAACATCGAAACGAGACTCATTGAACAGGAAAGACAAAGTGAACTGAACCTGAAGATTGCAGAGGTACTGGATCAATTGTCAGACAAGCAGAAAGAGACCTTATACCTCAGGTTTAACGAGTCGCTGGAATATGCTGAGATTGCCAAAATTATGGGAATTACTGTGGAATCGGTCAGGAAGCAGGTTTACCGGGCATTAAAGCAAATAAAGGAAATTGTTGAAATACAAGGCTTTGTGATTTTATTTCACTTTTCGAGGAAAAAAAGATAAAATTGTTGTCCATGTTTTGAGTGTTAAAGGCCTTTTATGTAAACAGCTAAACGGCCTTGATGGAAAACCTGAGTAAATATTTTGAGAACAAGCACTTCATTCAGCAGATTTTTGAAGCAACACCTGAATCAGAGATTTGGTTAAAACAGTTTGAGGCTGATCATCCGGAGGAAAAGGCCAATATTCAGCTTGCCCGGAAAATTTTACTGCAGTTCAGGACTACCCATAAGGTGTTGAGCGAAGAAGAAAAGATTGTTCTTTTTTCGGGAATATTGCATAAGATAGAAGAAACCCGGCAGATAGGCAGGACGAAATCGTTTGTTACCGGTTTCCTTAAGTATGCGGCAGTTGCCATTGTGTTTTTCGCGATTGGCGCTTTGTTTTTCCAGCAAAGGGGCAGTATTAGTCCGGAGTTTTTATCACAAGGATTCACCGATGCACTGCATGACAAATCAGCTAAACTGATTCGTTCTACAGGAGAGGATATATTTATCAGCCAGGATAATCCGGTAATCGAGCATGGTGCTGACGGGAATCTGCAGATCGACAAGAAGGTTGTGGAAGGCAATTCCGACAGCCATAAAAAGGCGGCCAGTACATTTAATCAGCTGATCATACCGTATGGTAAATCTTCACATGTCACCTTGTCTGATGGCACAAAAGTATTTCTGAATGCCGGCAGCCGCTTAGTGTATCCGGAGATTTTCAGTGGTTCGACACGTGAAGTTCTGCTGACCGGGGAAGCCTTTTTTGATGTAAAACCTGACAATAAAAAACCTTTCGTTATCCAGACCAGCCATCTGAAGGTAAAAGTTATGGGAACCCGTTTTAACCTTTCTGCCTATGCTTCAGATAGCTATATTGAGGCAGTGCTGGCCGAAGGGAAAATCAGTCTTATCCGAAATGATGCAGGCTTCTTCGACAAGCCGGTTGAACTGGTTCCCGGCCAGCTGGCCTCTTTCAACCGCACAACTTCCGAGATATCGCTGAGACAGGTAGATGTTGACAATTACATATTATGGACCGAGGGGGTGTATAAATTTGAAAGCGTTCATTTGAGCAGGATTTTAAAGCGGCTCGAACGCTATTATGATATCCGTTTTCACTTTAAGGATGCCTTTTTAGGGACCGTTCAGATTTCGGGGAAACTGGAACTTAAGGAGGAGTTGAACGAAACTATTGAAAGGATCGGCCGCGCGGCGCGGGTTAACATCGTAAAAACACCATCAGGAGAATATGAAGTAAGAAAATAAAAAAACCGGAACATGTTCCCGCATGTCCCGGTTCAGAGTGTTAAATATTTGAGTTGTATCATTTAACGTGTCAAATTTATGAAAAAAAAACAGGAATTGGTCTCCCTGAACCAGGGGAGGTGGTTATTAAAACTTAGAAAGATGAAACTGACAGCCATTTTGAGCTTTTTAGTTCTGGTTTCCTTTGGAAACGGTTTCTCGCAGGTTAAAATTTCCCTGAATGTGAACAATGCACATATAAGGGAAGTGATGACCTCAATCGAATCAAAGACAAATTACATCTTTTTGTACAAGGATGAAATTTTCGATTTTTCGAAGAAGATTACAACAGAGTTTAATGATGCCTCTTTTGAAGAGGTGCTTCAGAGCTTTTGCCAACAAGCCAGTGTTGATTATGAAGTGCGTGAGCGGCAAATTATATTGAAAGAGAAGGCTCTGCCATTGCATAGTACTTTGACGGTTCCGCAACCCCAGCGACGGGAAATTTCGGGTACAGTCAGGGATTACCGCGGATTGGGGCTGCCCGGGGTCACTGTCATGGTAAAGGGTACCTCGGTGGGTACCATAACGGATAACAGCGGAAACTTTCAGCTCTCCATACCTGCCGATGCCCAAACCCTGGGATTCTCTTTTGTGGGAATGCGCAGTCAGGAAGTATCTGCCGTTGGTCGGACCCTTTTTGAGGTGGTGCTGGAGGAGGAATCCATCGGAATTGATGAAGTCGTTGCCATTGGATATGGCACGGTGAGAAAAAGTGACCTTACCGGTTCCGTTGCATCCGTTACTTCAAAGGATTTCGTTAAAGGGGTTGCCAGCAATGCACTTTCCCTGCTTTCCGGCAAGGCATCGGGCGTTTCCATTAATCAGGTCAACTCTGAACCAGGCGGAAACCTTACGATCAGGGTGCGAGGGGCAGGTTCCATCAACAGCAGCAATAATGTTCTTGTGGTAATAGACGGTTTGCCGGGAGGAAGTGTGGCAAATATTAATCCTGCCGACATTGAGAGCATTGACATTCTGAAGGATGCTTCCGCCGCTGCGATCTATGGAACAAGGGCAGCCAACGGGGTGGTCCTTATTACAACCAAAAAGGGAAGCGAAGGAGTTACCCAGGTTTCTTACAATACTTATTTCGCTCACCAGTCACCCTCTTATAAGTTCGATGTTCTGGATGCAACCCAGTATATGCAAATGATCAACGACATCAGCAAAGATGCCGGCAGGGCCATTCCTTACACTTCAGAACAGGTTGCTGCAGCCGGAAAGGGCACCGACTGGCAGGATGAGCTGTTCAGGGATGCCTGGGCTGTAAATCACCAATTTTCGGTAAGGGGAGGTTCCAAACAATCAAAATATTATGCTTCCCTGGGTTATCTTGACCAGGACGGGATACTGATCAGTTCAGGATTTAAAAAGTACAATGTACTGTTAAATCTCGAAACCAATCCCAGCGATAAATTCAAGTTTGGGATAAACCTGAACGGAAGTATGAATATGAAGGATCAGATCGCGAATGAGAGCAACTCAGGGGGGGAGAACGCCGACCCATTAAATGCTGCATTGATGTTCGATCCGAGGATTAGTCCACTGAAGAATGAGAGCGGCGAATATGAAAGGAATCCCAGTATTGCCCTTGACCACCCGCTGGCATTGGCCTACGGATATGACTACCGGGAAGAAAACAACAGAATCTATGGCAGTACTTACGGGGAATACGAGATTATTGACGGTCTGAAAGCCACATTGAGGCTGGGTGCTGATGTGAACAATACTCGCAGTGATGAATACCAGGACCGGACTACTATGAGGGGAAAGGCCAGTGGAGGTATAGGCAATGTATTTAGCAATGACCTTAAATACTGGTTGGCCGAAGGCCTGGTCAATTACAACAAAACAATTGGTGTGCACCAGATCTCGCTGATGGGCGGATCTACCTGGGAGAGTTTTGAGAATCTTTACCACAGGTCTTATGCAACAGGATTTCTGTCGGATGTAACCAACACCAACCTCCTGCAAAGTGGAAATCCGTTAAATAACCTGGTAAACTCTTCCAAATCGGTTTACAAGCTTCAATCGTTTTTTGGGAGGGCCAATTACACCTACCGCGATAAATATCTGGTCACTGCCACTGTCAGAAGGGATGGAACATCCAGGTTTTCGGAGGACAACAAATATGCCATCTTCCCATCGGTAGCTGCAGCCTGGAGGATAACAGAAGAGCCATTTATGCAAAGCGTTCCCGTAATTAACAACTTAAAGCTGAAAGTCGGTTACGGGCAAATGGGCAATGAGGGGATCGGTAATTTTGAGACCATATCCACTTTTGTCGCTGGCGGAAATGCAGTATTGGGCGGAGCAGCCCAAAGCGGTGCCCAACCGGCAAGGATTCCCAATTCCGAGCTGACTTGGGAAACCTCAGAAGAGTTCAACTACGGGCTTGAATTTGGGATTTTGGACAACCGGATTACGGGGGATATAGAATACTTCGTGAAAAACTCCATCGATCAGCTTTTCAGTAAACCAGTTCCCATGACTACAGGCTTTTCAAGTGTCCGGACGAACTTCGGGACGGTACGGAATTCAGGGATTGACTTTTCACTGACTACCAGAAATTTGACAGGCAATTTTAAGTGGACCTCCAATTTTATGGTATCCACGTTAAAGAACGAAGTCGTCGTTCTCCCGCCATATGTCGGCGACATCATCACCGGGGGAATACTCGCCAATGTTCCAGGGTTTGCCCTTGTCAGACAGGGTTACCCCATGAGGGCATTTTATGGTTTTGAAGTAACCGGAGTTTTCCAGGACACACAGGAAATAGCGCAGTCGGCACAGCCTACCGCCAAACCCGGAGAGCCGAAATTCCTTGATTATAACAAGGACGGGAAGATCGACTCCAACGACAGGGTAATTCTTGGCGATCCATTTCCGGATGTTTCTTACAGTATGAACAACTCGTTTTCCTACGGAAATTTCAATCTTGAGATTTATCTCCTGGGAGTTCAGGGAATCCAGACATTTAATGCCAACGTGCTGGAGTCGATGTTCCCGATCAATTTCGACCGGAATATCATGACCAAGCATTATCTGGAGCGCTGGACACCCGAAAACACAGATACAAAATATCCTTCGGGGGTGAATTCAGCCATTTATTTTGGTGGTGGGAAGATGATCAATTCATATACTGTCCAGGATGCCTCCTACCTCAGGTTGAAGAATGTTACCCTGTCGTACAGCCTTCCTTTGAAGAATTTCAAGCTTTTCAAATCGGCCGACATATCGATATCCGGCGAAAACCTGTTGACATTTACCAAATTCGATGGTTTTGATCCGGAGGCCAACCAGACCGGCGACGGCACCTCTATCGCGAAAAGCAGCTACAACAATTATCCTACCGCGAGAATTTTCAGGATAGGGGCAAACATCAATTTTTAGCATTAAAATATTTAAAAAGATAAAATATGGACAGATTAATTGACAAAATAAAATTAAGCTGGATTATAATATTCCTTCTTATATCCACTTCATGTAAAGATTTCCTTAAAGAGGAAGTTTATACACAGTATGATCCTGCTGTCTATTTGCAAACTGAGCAAGGCATAAATAGTGTAATGGTTGCTGCCTACAGAAATATGCAGGTTTCATCGAACATGCGCGACCGTATGTATACGCTGCAGGAGTTTCCAGGCGATATCATGTGGGACTGGGGTGGTGGTTATGAAGCCATTGCCATCCTCTTCATGAATTTCTCCTGGGATTCCCAGAACACCATGTTTACTGCTCCCTGGCAGTCCTATTATCAAAGTATAAGGGATGCCAATTCATTGCTAGACAACATTGATAAGGTAACTGCCATACCGGCCGACAGGGTGAAGCAGTTTAAAGCTGAAGCCAGGTTTATACGAGCGGCAGATTATTACTATCTGTGGGAGCTCTTCGGGCCAGTTCCGTTGATTACAACGGCCGCCGAACTAAACTTCGAACCTGTTCGGGCTACAGCGGCTGAATTTAATACTTTCCTCATCAGTGAACTACAGGCGGCGGCAGCCGATCTTCCACTTACACAGGCACTCTGGGGCAAGGCAACCAAAGGGGCTGCGCTGGCCTTGCTGGGCAAATATTACCTCAATTCGAAACAGTGGCAGAGTGCAGCCGATTTAAACAAGCAGGTTATGGATCTAAATAAATATAAGCTATTCACAGGTGATATCAAGAATATGTTCGCGGTATTTAATGAAGTAAATGATGAGGTTATTCTTACCAGTCCGTCTCTGCCCACCTTAAATGGAAATAACTATATGGCCCATGCATTTCCTCCCAATTATCCAATACAGAGCAATTGGCAAAATTATGGAACCCAGTTTTGTCTCTATAATAGTTGGGTGCAAACATATCATCCTGATGACAAGCGGTTAAGCTGGATGGTTTTTGAGTATACTGATGTAAGGGGTGTGTACCAGAATCTTTTAGATCCTAAAAGTTCCGGCAGGGCTGTGCGGTGTTTTAAATATGTTCCTGATCCCAATGGTATCAGTCATTCACATGGGAATGACATTCCAATGATCCGTTATGCAGAAGTTTTATTGAATCGGGCAGAGGCGCTGAATGAGATAAGCGGGCCTACGCAGGAGGCAATTGGCCTTCTGAATCAGGTAAGGACGAGAGCTGGTGTGCCGCTCTTTGCACTGGCAGACTTTGCCACAAAGGACGCACTTCGTGATGCCTTACTGGAAGAAAGAGGTTGGGAGTTTGTTGCGGAAGGCATGCGCAGGGTGGATCTTATCAGGCATGGGAAACTGATTTCGCGGGCACTGGCGCGTGGTGCCACCAATGCCAAAAATTATATGAATCTCTATCCTATACCACTGGATGAGATCAAAGCCAATCCAAACCTGGTACAAAACGAAGGTTATTAATCAAATTTCTATGCCAGGCCATCCCTTTCATCGGGGATAGCCTGGCTTTATAGCACCATCTTAAAGGCAATGTAGTTTTGAATTGTAGAAATGCCGTAATTGGTGCTTTTTCAGCAAGAACTTGTTTGGTATTTACGAATCGATGTGAGTTAAGAATGATTTCTGATTTTCAACAATTGTTTTTAAGTCAGTTTATCGTCATTAACGACATTGATTTACGAATAATTGCTACTACACTGGATTGTGAAGTGCCGGGTACTTTTTTCAAAAAAAAAAATAGAATTTATGGTGCCTCTAAATTTCATTTTATTACATTTAAAGTTCTGTTTGAATATTTTCAGATTATGGGGAAGAGAGTAAATATTTGGTTGTTGGCTTCATCTGGTATCCTGCCGGTTGTGGGTTGCCAACCGCAAAACAATCCGGTAATCGCTGAGAAACCCAACATTATCTGCATTCTGGTGGACGATATGGGATGGAAGGATGTGGGTTTTATGGGAAGCGGTTTTTATGTAACACCGAACATCGACAAACTCAGCAGGCAGGGCACTGTTTTTACAAATGCCTACGCATCGTCATCCAACTGTGCGCCCAGCCGGGCCTCCCTGATGAGCGGACAATGGTCTCCGCGACATGGTATTTACACGGTCGAATCGTCAGAGCGCGGACAATCAAAAAACCGGAAGCTAATCCCCACGGTCAACACTACAGTCCTCGCTGAGAGCCAGTACACCCTGGCTGAAGCACTGCAGGATGCCGGTTACACTACCTGTACTGCCGGCAAGTGGCACCTGAGCGAAGATCCGTTAAAATATGGTTTTGATGTAAATATCGGAGGTTGTGAATCTGGAAACCCGGGCAGCTATTATCCGCCCTATACCCGCGTGCCGCTCGATGCACCTTCGGAGGATTATTACCTGACCAATCTGATCATGGACAAAACCCTTGAGTTTCTTCAATCGGTTGATAAAGAGCCGTTTTTTCTCCACTATGCACCTTATGCCGTGCATACGCCCATTCAACCCGTAAAGGAGCTGTTGCCCGGATACGCTGGTAAGCCTGCTTCGGAGGGGCAAAGCAATGCGGATTATGCCACCATGATCGAGAACCTTGATATTCAGATCGGAAGATTGACAGAATATCTTGAAAAGACGGGTAAACTGGAAAACACCTTTATACTTTTTACTTCTGACAATGGGGGCCATTTTGGTGTAACCAAACAATTTCCACTAAGGTCGGGAAAAGGCTCTTACTATGAGGGAGGGATCAGGGTGCCCATGTTTGCCCTGTGGCCCGGAAAAACCAGGGAAGCCTCTGTCCTGGACGTTCCTGTAAGCCATATTGACTTTTACCCCACTTTTCTGGAAGTGGCCGGAGTAGATGCCCCACCGGACAAAATTCTGGATGGCAGAAGTTTGATACCCCTTCTGGATGGCAAAGGCATTTTGGAAGAGCGACCTTTATTCTGGCATTTTCCGGTATACCTGGAGGCTTATATGAAAGAAGGTGATCCTACCCAGGACCCTCTGTTCAGGACCCGTCCCGGTTCTGCAGTGCGGATCGGCGATTATAAACTTATCCAGTATTTCGAGAACAACGACCTGGAGCTTTATAACCTGAAGAAGGACATCAGCGAACAGGTAAACCTGACTGAATCACAGCCGGGTAAACTGAAAGAGCTGCTGCAGGTCCTCGAGGATTGGAGACGGGAGGTGCAGGCTCCCGTACCTTCAGAATTAAATCCGGAATTTGCCGGATTCTGAAACAAAACTTAACCACTAAGGGCACCAAGTATTTCACAAAGCACACAAAGTGATGTATATGAGGACTTTATA
>CAYMXK010000200.1:0-8607 GCA_964393915.1 uncultured Prolixibacteraceae bacterium | reverse complement strand
GGGAACACAGCTTTTTGCAGCTCCGGACTGTCGTAATAGTTGTAGTTGACCTCCCTCCCCTTTTCATTGATCTTCACAAAACCCAGGGGGCAGACCGATGTAATGTAGAACAGGCTGTAAAAGGCCTCCACTCCGCCGAAGGCCTCGATTACGTCATAGACGAATACCGATGAGGGTTCGTAAGTCGACAATCCCTCAATAGACAGGTGGCATTTTTCCTCCAGCCTTTTGGTATCAGTAAATGGTATCCCGGTAACTCCGGCCCCAAAGCGGCCCGGATTGATCCCCAGAATAAGTTTGCGCTGCTGGTTGTCGTCGTAATATTTGCGGTAAAATCGTCCTGCGGTATCCAGTGCCGGAGGGCTCTCACTAAATGGGTTCATGATCCGGATACCATCAGGCAACGGATGACTGAATTTCAACGCTGAATTAAACCGGATGATCTTTTCTGCTAAGGTCATTTTATCTCATGCGATTGATATCCGGGCGCCGGATTGACATTTTGCCCGATAACGGCACAAATGAGTTTGTATTGATTAACAACATTATACCAATCCCGAAAACCCCATAAATGCCATGGCCAGGATACCGGCAGTAATGAGCGCTATCGGCGTTCCCTTTAAGCCCTTTGGCACATCCATCAGGTCGAGGTGTTCGCGGATACCGGCAAAGACGACGAGAGCAAGACCGAAACCTATCGCATTTGAAATGGCAAATATAACGCCCTCAAGGAGATTGAAATCTTTCTGGATGGTCAGAATGGCAACTCCAAGGATGGCGCAGTTGGTGGTAATTAACGGAAGGAAGATACCGAGCGCCTGGTAGAGCGATGGACTGGCCTTTTTAAGGATAATCTCGACAAGCTGAACCAGGGAGGCGATTATTAAAATAAAGGCGATGGTTTGTAAAAACCTGATAGCCAGTGGATCGAGAACCAGTTTCTGAATAAGGTAGGTTACGATGGTAGCGAGCACCATTACAAAGGTTACGGCTCCGGCCATCCCTGCCGCGGTTGATATGCGCTTGGAAACTCCAAGGAACGGACAAACACCAAGGAACTGCATCAGCACGATGTTGTTGACCAGAATTGCGGATACGACAATTACAAAATAGTTCATGGCAAAAATGATTTAAGCTTTTTTTATCCTGTTAATCAGGGCAATAAGGTAACCTAACACAATAAAGGCACCGGGGGCCAGCACAAAAAGCAACATAACGTAATCTTCCGAATAGATTACAAAATCAAACAGACGGCCGCTGCCCAGAATTTCACGAATACCTCCAAGCAGTGTGAGGGCAAATGCAAATCCAAGCCCCATACCCAATCCATCGATGACGGACGACACCAGGTTGTTTTTTGAAGCAAAGGCTTCGGCGCGGCCCAGGACAATACAGTTCACCACGATCAGCGGGATAAAGATACCCAGGCTTTCAAAAAGCGCGGGCAGATAGGCCTGCATCACGAGTTCCACAACGGTTACAAACGTTGCAATTATCACGATGAATGCAGGAATGCGCACTTTATCGGGAATCTGGCTTTTCACCAGCGACACCACTGTATTTGCCATTACCAGAACGAACGTTGTAGCCAAACCCATTCCCAATCCGTTGATGGCCGATGAGGTTACCCCTAATACCGGGCACATCCCCAGCAGAAGGACAAAAACCGGATTTTCTTTGATAAATCCTTTGGTAAAATTTTTCAATTGGTTCATACTGATGTCTTTAATTGGTTTGGACTGTAGCCTGATTATCAGACGGAAATTTGCTCGCAAAACCTGCATGTGCGCGGATTACTGCTTCAAGGAAAGCACGGGACGTGATGGTAGAAGCTGTAATGGCATCAATCTCACCTCCGTCTTTGGTCACTTCCAGGCGGGAGGTTGCCGGGTTTCTGCCAATTATATTCTGGCCGGGGCGTTCCTGGTTGTTGAACCACACCCCCATTTTTGATCCCAGTCCGGGAGTTTCCTTGTGCTCCAGCACCTGGTATCCGGTAATATTACCCTGCAGGTCGAGGCCCACCATAATACCGATGTGGCCCGAAAAGCCATTCTTCGTGTATGATTTAACCGCCACACCTACCAGGTTACCTCCGCTGTATGCCGGAAAAAGTTCCACACTTTCCGGACCATTATCTGGATTTACCGTAATGCTCTCCCTGATCTCCTCAAATGCCGGAAGCACCCTGCTGATGGCATCGTTTTGCGCCTTCAGCCTTGCCTCGGCAATTGCATCTTTTGTAAGGTTGTATACAAATCCCAGCGACCCCGCAGACACCAGTGTGACCAGTGTCAGGGCCAGCAACATATTGATAAAAGTAGATTCACGTTTAGCCATTATTTCTTCCCTCCGAATCGTTTAGGTTTGATGGCATTATTGATAAGCGGGGTGAATGCATTCATAATCAGGATGGCAAAGGAAATTCCTTCAGGATAGGCCCCGAATAACCTGATGCTCATGGTAATCACTCCGATACCGACCCCATAGATTAATTGCCCTTTACCTGTCATGGGCGAAGAGACCATGTCGGTGGCCATGAAAATTGCGCCCAGCATAGCTCCTCCCGTAAGCAGGTGGTAAGTGGGTTCAACATAAGTCTCAGGATTGATCATCCAGAAAATGCCAGCCATGATAAACATAGACCCCAAAACCGACACCGGTGTATGCCAGGTGATCACCCTGCGAACCAGCATGTAAAGTCCGCCGAGAATGAGCATCAGGGCCGAAATTTCACCAAGCGATCCACTCATATTCCCCATGAGCAGATCGGAAAGGGAAGGCAATTCGCCTACCAGCTCGCTCAAAGGCTCTCCATTCATCAGGCCTTCTTTTAATATACTAAGGGGAGTGGCCGAGGTTACAGCATCAACATCGCTCATTTTTGGAACCGGATAGGATGTCATCTGCACGGGGAAGGAGATCAGCAGAAACACACGCCCCACGAGCGCAGGATTAAAAATATTGGTCCCCAGTCCGCCAAACGACATTTTACCAACACCTATGGCCATCAGGGCCCCAACGATGATGATCCACCACGGCAAATTGGAGGGTACGTTAAAAGCCAGCAGGAGGCCGGTTACCAGCGCAGAGCCATCGGTAACCGAAGGCCTTACTTTCAGGATGAAACGCTGAATCAGGTATTCGAAGCCCACGCTGGCAATTACCGCTATCAGGGTAACCCGCAGGGCATCCATTCCGAATACCACTACCGACCAAATCAGGGCCGGGATCATGGCAAGCACCACCCTGTACATGATTTTATTCACCGAATCGTCGGTATGCACATGTGGCGACGGAGAAACAGTTAAAAGATTACTCATTATCTGGTTTAATAAGATTGACTTGGTAATTTAATTCTTTCTTGCACGGATGATGGCCCCAACCCTGGATTTTCCGAAACGGATATAATCGAGCAGCGGACGGTCGGACGGGCAGGTATAGCTGCAGCTTCCACACTCGATGCAGTCCATGATCTTCTCGTTCTCAGCACGGTCCAAAACGTTCTTTTCCGCCAGGGTCATCAGGAGGTAGGGTTCAAGCCCCATCGGGCAAACCGTTACACACCGGGAGCAGCGGATGCATACCAGGCGATCTCCCCTGACGGCTTCTTCCGAAGGCATCAGTAAAACGCCCGAAGTGCCCTTGGTAACCGGAACATCAAGGTTAGCAACTGCCTTTCCCATCATTGGTCCGCCGCTGATGATCTTGCCCGTGTCATCGGGAAGGCCGCCCGCAATTTCAACCAGCTCAGCAATGGGCGTTCCGATGCGGACTTTCAGGTTCGAGGGATTTTTTACTGACTTACCGGTAACCGTGACCACCCTCTCGAAGAGGGGCTTATTTTTCTGTACCGCTTCATAAACGGCGAAGGCACTGCCCACGTTACTGACCACGCATCCAACCGAAATGGGCAACGCACCCGAAGGCACCTCCCGTCCGGTGGCAGCCTTGATCAGCTGTTTTTCACCTCCCTGGGGGTATTTCACCTTCAGGGGCACCACCTCAATACCTTTATAGGCCTGCGCCTTTTCTTTCATCAGGCTGATGGCGTCCGGCTTGTTGTTTTCAATGCCGACCAATGCCTTCTCAACCCCCATTGCGCGCATCAGCAAAGTGGTGCCTACGAGAATTTCATCCGTTTTTTCAAGCATCAGCCTGTGGTCGGAAGTAAGGTAAGGTTCACACTCTACCCCGTTGATCAGCAACATTTCGGCTTTCATTCCCCTGGGGGGCACCAGTTTTACATGGGTCGGAAAAGTAGCACCGCCCATGCCCACGATCCCGGCATCCTGAATCTTTTGCACTATCTCGGGGCCCGAAAGCGGACAATCCCTGATAAGGTCAGGCGACCTGTCGATGGTTTCTTCCCAGTCGTCGCCGGTTACATTGATCACAATGCCCTGTCGCGGATACCCGAAAGTATCAGCAATCAGGTCGACCTTTGCCACCGTTCCGGACACCGATGAATGGATATTGGCAGATACAAATCCTGCGCTCTTTGATATAAGCTGTCCCACCTTTACCGTGTCTCCCTTTTTTACCAGGGGGGCAGACGGTGAACCAATATGCTGTGCAACAGGAATATATACCACCTTAGGCAATTCCATTTCCTGAATAGCCTTTCCGGCGGAGAGTTTATTTTCCGGGGGATGAATACCTCCTCTTTTAAATGTCTTTAACACGATGGTCGGGTTTTATGAATTGACAGTTGGCTTTTCTACACTCTCTTCGGTTTTCACGCGGCGTGGCGGAAAACCGGTTTCAATAATGGCATTTGTCGGACACACCGGGGCGCACTTACGGCAGAATTTACATTTGTCGGAATCGATAAACGCCAGGTTGTTATTCATGGTAATGGCATCATACTCGCAAACCTTAAAGCATTTGCTGCAGCCAATGCAGGCTACGGCACACGCTTTTTTGTTTACCGGGCCTTTGTCTTCGTTCCGGCAGGCCACATAAATCTTGCGGTGCTTCGGCAATTTCTTCCGGAGTTCAAAAAGGGTTTTCGGGCACTCCCTGACACATGCACCGCAGGCGGTACACTTATCTTCGTCAACAACCGGCAGTCCGGTTACCGGATCCATGTGGAGGGCGTCAAAATCACACACCTCGCAGCAGTCGCCGCATCCCAGACAACCATACTGACAAGCAGTTTCGCCGCTGTAGGTCGCATGGATGATGGCACAGGTGGCTGCACCGTCGAAGTTGTTTGTTTTTGGCCTGAATTCACAGGTACCATTGCACCTGAGGACAGCCACGCGCGGATCTTTCTTTACTGCCACAAGTCCAAGAATATTGGCCACGCCGGTCATGCAGTCGTTTCCGCCAACCGGACAATAAAGCTCACTCAGGTCGTTCTCCTTGACACAGGCGTCAGCAAATGCGCGACAGCCTGCAAAGCCGCACCCTCCGCAGTTGGCACCCGGAAGGGCCTGTTCTACCTCATCGATCCGTGGATCTTCATACACCTTGAACTTTTGTGCCACAAAATAGAGAATCACCGCTGCCGATGACCCGATAGCGCCCAGGGTGATGACCGTATAAAGGATTGTCATGTTCATATCTAATAGGTTTCCTCCAATTCAAATGTAAATGCCTTTTTCAGTTTATCTTTCGAAAAATATAGAATCAGGTAATAGGGAACGAGCATCGCCAGAGCGATAAATCCGCCCATAATCTCGTTGCCTGTTACCTCAATGGCAACAATAAGGGTTATCAGCAAAACCAGAAAGGGAAGGACATAACCCAGGAAGAGGGCTTTCAGTCCCGAAGATTCGCGAAATATTACCGTTACCATATTGCCGGGTTGGTAACTATTGCGGAAGGAGGTGATTTCAATATCCTTTTCCTGTAAATCGGAAACGGCACAAGCTCCTTTGGCATGACAACCCGAACAGGCTGATTGATTGATGATTGATACAATCAGCGACGATGGGGTTACCTCTTTTACTATACCGGTGTGCCTTAACAACTCCATTTTAAACCAGCAAAGCGGCAAATCTACATATTTCGATGTTTATATTTGAAGTTTGAAAATCATTTTTTTAGAATTTCCGGCTTATTTAAAAGGGTTCCATTTAATTCTGGTATCTATTCGTCCCTCAGCGGACTCACCAATTGCGCGGGTTTTACCATTAACTGTGCCAGTCCGTATATCCATGCAAACCCGTTCACCAGGATCAGTATAACCACCAGGGCAACAGTAGAAAATGAAACCCCGGAATGTTCTGAAAAGAAAGCGGGCAGGGTGGCAATCACCGCGGCAACGAAGCCAATACCTACCCCAATGAGGAGCAACCGCCCATACTCCCGTACAAGCATTCCGGAAATGGCACGTTTCCTGAACCCCACGGCCTGCATAACTGCCAGTTCCCGGCGCCGCTCAATAACGGAACGTGCCAGAACCAGGGCCAGGCCAATGGTTCCCAGGGCCAGTCCGAGTGCCCCAAGGGCCAGGAATATCGACAAATAAGTGTTGGTAACCGAATAGAACTCTGCAAGTCGCCGGGGCGCCGGGGTCATTTCCCATCCATTGTCGCGGAGGAGCATTTGCAGGTCACTGGCTATACTTTCCGGCTCTTCGTCTCCTGCATCAATAAGGAACACGGATGAACCGCTGTGGGCAGGATAGTTATTCAGGAAATGGTTGCCTCCGATAATGACATACCCCTGAAACACAGAGGGTGCCAGTCCGCCGATTAGCTTTAACCTGAGGGTATCGCCCGTTTCATTCTGGTACATCAAAATATCGCCCACCTTCAGGCCCAGGCCCCATTGAATAACGGTCTGGTCGGCAATGGCAGGCACCACTCCCCCATCCAGTGATTTTTCGAGTGATGCCCATGGATTATCGACATCAAGATCTTCAGTAGCGGTCACAAAGGTAAAACGCCCGGCCATCTGCCCTGGATCAACTCCCAGAACCGCCGGGTTAGATATTCGGTTGAGGTTGAGACAACTCGCATCGTCCCCCTCCACCCGGAAAAACTGTGCAGCCGAGAAACCATCAGGCAGGCCTTCTGTCAACCGCCTGGCAGGGTCGTTGAGATCGTACAGCACAGGCACCGATGTTTCGGCAAAAAAGTGGAAACCACCGGCTCCGCTGGATTTCTTTTCTGCTCCTGAAAACATATCCTGCCGGTTGGCTCCGGTTGATACCACCAGGAAAGTGCCCAATGCGAACAGGATGATCACGGTCAGCGAGCGGCCTCGATTGCGTGACAGGTTTCGCAGGGAGAGTCCGGTTAAAGAGAATTCATTTCCTGCCAGCATATTGTTTTGGGTCACCCACCGGTCGGCCCACAAAAGGAGGCCGGCAAGAAGCAACCCACCTGCGGCAAAGAAAACAGCCGGGTTTTGTGCATCACCTGCCATCAACTGCCACAAAAGCAATCCCGCGCCAATGAAGGGAAGTGTATAGGAGCCCCATTTCTGAAGCTGCAGTTTCCATGGTTTTTTTTCCGCTGAACCTGTGCGGTGAAGGTCAGCAACGCGCTGCTTCAGGAAACGCCGGGCCGGGAGTGCTATAGCCGCAATCACCACCAGGAGGCTTATGAGCGCTCCGGTTACCAGGGTAGTGGCTTCAATATTGATAAAGAGAACATTGGTGCGCACAATATCCCACCAGAGGGTGTTCAGAAAAGAAAATACCAGCCGGGTATAGCCCACCGCAAGAACCAGTCCGGCCAGGATACCAAAAACGGCCACAATAAGCGCTTCAGCAAGAATTATCCTGAATATCTGCTTATTGCGAAATCCCAACTGCATTAAGGTACCGGTCTGCATGCCCCTGTTTTCGAGATTCAGCCTGAAAAGCAGGGTACTCAGAATAATGGCCGCGATCAAAAGAAAAAAACTGAGTCCGAGGAACAATTCACTGAAATCGACACCTCCGCGGGCCGCCTGCAGTCCATCTTCGCGCACCGACTGCACAGCAAAGCCAATATCGGCAGGTTCTATGTTCATCCTGAACAATCTCTCAAAATCCTCCTCCGAAAAAACGGCTGATGGCACCCGGATGGCTGTGTAGCTGCCAAATCTGTTGGCCCATATCTTTTGAGCAAGTACCGGCGAAATAAATGCTTTAGGAATTCCCTTGTATTTTTCCCAGTAGTCTTCGTCCTTTTGCCTGATTTTATCCAGTTCTATCGGCACACCAGCCTCCCACTCGCGGCAGTGGCCGGCATCGGAAAGTCCGGGAAGGTGGGGCATAAGGTCGCCATCGGCCCATTTACCCTCCATAGGGACGATGCGTTTAAGCACAAGGGCAGTACTTTTTTCCTCGAGTTGCCGCAGGGGGCCAATCTCAAAATACGACATACTGATGGTATCGCCCGGACTGACATTCAAATCATCGGCTGTCCATTGGTTGACGATGATCTCATTTTCAGCAGGTTCTTCACCGGGTACCGACGAAACGAATGAATAGGGGGTTTCCTTCCCTCCCGATTGGAGTGAGTTTACAAAATAGGTGAGCACCAGCCTGGAATCCTGCACATTGCGGTAGGCATCCACCACCGCGTTTTCCATGAATACCCTTTCGGAAGAGATCTCCCGTTCACCGGTAAGAACTATATCGCGGACGGAGAGCCCGCCATCAGC
>CAYMXK010000199.1:0-8697 GCA_964393915.1 uncultured Prolixibacteraceae bacterium | reverse complement strand
TTTGCCCCGCATGCAGCTGGAGCGTCTCAAATTTTAAATTTTGCTTTGACATAATAAACGTATTTGAATATTTCTGTTTTGACAAGGTGTGTAACCACTCAATAAAATATGCTGCAAATATGGCGTGGTATAAATCATTGCGAAATACCGCTCTTAGGGTATTTTCCATACCACAAAAAGGGTATTTGCCAGCTTAAAACTCAATTACCAGCTGCACAGGTCCTTTTTCAGGAACATAAAAGTTCGAGAGTGTTAAGCCCATAAGCCTGATTCCCTTGGCGAATGGCCACTCATTCAGCAGCAGATGGGTGCCTTCCTCCAATATCATCTGAAGTGATGAATAGGTCAATGGAATGGTTTTACTACGGGTAATCTGCTCAAAGTCAGCAAATTTAATTTTCAGGGTCAGGGTACGCCCCTTCACCCCTGCCCTTTCAAGACGGTCCCAAACTGTTTCAGCAATATTTTCCAACTCAGCAGCGAGCAGTTCCATGGTAAAAAGATCTGTCTCAAATGTATTCTCAGCGCCGAGCGATTTCCGTTCATGGCTGGGTATTACAGGCCTCTCGTCGTTGCCACGGACAATATCATAGTAATAATTACCTGACTTGCCAAACTGGCGGATCATTTCATAGCGGTCTATCTTACGGAGGTCGTAACCGAAAAAAACACCCATTTCGTTAAGCTTCCGGGCAGTTACCTTGCCTATTCCATGAAACTTACCCACTTCAAGCTGATCGATAAATTCCTCTGCCATGTCGGGGGTGATGGTATAGAGTCCGTTGGGTTTTTTGTAGTCAGAAGCCATCTTGGCCAGAAACTTATTGAACGAAACCCCTGCGGAGGCGGTCAGCCGCGTTTCCTGAAAAATCCGTTCCTGTATCTCCCTCGCGATAAGTGTTGCAGAAGGCCTCCCCTTTTTGGCAACAGTAACATCAAGGTAAGCTTCGTCAAGTGAGAGCGGTTCAACCAGATCGGTATATTCATGAAAGATATCCTGAATTTGTTGGGATATGGCTTTATATACTTCGAAACGGGGACGAACGAACACCAGTCCGGGACATCGCCGTATGGCCACGGAGGAGGCGACTGCCGAACGGACGCCATACCGGCGGGCTTCATAACTGGCGGCAGCCACCACCCCCCTTGCCCCGGAGCCGCCCACGGCAACAGGCTTTCCACGAAGCGAAGGATTGTCCCTCTGCTCCACCGACGCATAAAACGCGTCCATATCTATATGGATAATTTTTCTCAAAAGAGTGAGTAAGGTTGGAGCGATTAACTACTTCTTTTTAAACAACCTGCCTATTGTATTCAATAAGACATCCAGCCGTTCCAGGTTTTCGTGAAGTGGTTCATACATCGACGGATCCGTCGGGTTGAAATTACCGTTCTCTGCCACTCCTGCCTGCACCGGATAGATCAGCAGAAAATTATTGTTGTTGAAATATTTATTCAGATAGGTGGAAGTCTTGGCCATCAGTCCGTGATAAGAGGGATAGTCTTTCCTGCTAAGCACAAATATCAGGTTATCATTGCTTTTCACCTCCCTGCCCAGTATCAGGAAATCATCCCAGTCGCTGAATTCCCTGAATTCGGCATCCACCGGATGTTTCCCATGGATTTCTTTCAATATCCGTGTAATATCTCCCGAACCATAAAAAATCAGTTTGGATCCCGTATTTTTGCCGATGTTCCAGACTTTTACCAGCCAGAATGGGAAACCGGCCTCTTTTTCAGCGTTATCCGGAACAAAGATCAGGTTCCTGCTAATGGTAGAAAAGGTCTGTACAGGTCTGTAAATCATGGTAGTGGTATTGCACTTCTGAAGAATTCCCTGGGTCAGGTTTCCCAGGAAGGTATCGGTTATACCCTTCTTTTGATGCAGCCCAATGATCAGATCGGTAATCTTGTTTTCCTGCACAACGCTTGTAATTCCGTTTACAACATTTGAATCGTAGCGTACCAATGGATGTAATATATTATCAGTTGATGAGGCAGTTTTTTCGGCCAGGTCCATCAACTTCCTGGCATGTTTCTCAGCGTTCCTGTCAATGGCCAGGTTATCCAGGACATTAAGCCCGTAAATCCTGCTTTTCTTTTTGGATGATTTTACGGTCACGCTTAAATTTACCAGCTCTTCCACGTTATCGATATTACTGAGTGGAATCAGGATTCTTTCGTCTGCATCACCCTCTTCATCAAATTCGTCGGTTAATGCCTCGCTCTGCGAAATATCCTGTGCCCCCTTTTGTGCAACAAACGAGGCGATCGTACAGGTAATGAGAATCATCAGGATGGTTCCGTTTAAAACACTCTCGCTGAGCAGCCTCACTGGTTCACCGTCTGCAGTTTCTCCTGTAACGATGTTGTATCCAACCAGTACTGCCGCCAACGTGGCTGCTGCCTGGGCATTGCTAAGACCAAAAATAACATGACGCTGGCTGACAGTAAAATTGTAAGTCTTCTGGGTTAACCAGGCAGCCAGAAATTTCGAGAGGGTGGCCACCACAGTCATAACCAAAGCCACTTTTATTGTATCAGGATCAGTGAAAAATGCCCTGAAATTTATTAACATCCCCACGCCTATAAGAAAGAAGGGAATAAACAGCGCATTCCCAACAAACTCAATGCGGTTCATTAACGGGGAGGTATGCGGTATCAGGCGGTTGAGGGCAAGACCAGCCAGAAAAGCACCAATAATTGCTTCGATACCGGCCGCCTCGGCAAGAAATGCCCCCAGGAAGACCATCGCCAGCACAAAGATGTATTGGGATATGTTATCATCATTGTTTTTGAAATACCAACGCCCGATCATAGGAAAAAAAAACGCAATAACCAGGGCAAAAACAATAACCGATACCGAAAGCCTGAGGAAGAACCCATCGGTAATCTCCCCGGTAGCCATACCTGCAATTACCGCCAGCACCATCAATGCCAGTGTGTCGGTAATAACCGTTCCTCCTACGGCTATGGAAACAGCCGGATTTTTAATAATCCCAAGTTTACTGACAATAGGATAAGCAATTAAGGTATGGGATGCAAACATACTGGCAAGAAGTATGGAAGTGTTCAGAGGGAACTTTAACAAATAATATCCGGAAAGGGTGCCAATTACCATCGGGATGATAAAGGTATACATTCCGAATACCAAACTTTTACCGCTGTTTTTTTTGAAGTCGGCCATATCTATTTCCAGGCCGGCCAGAAACATGATGTAAAGCAATCCGACGGTACCGAACAGCACAATACTGCTGTCGCGGGCAATAAAATTAAATCCAAAAGGCCCGATAACCAATCCGGCGATTATCAGACCGATTAAATGAGGAATAGATAATTTATTCAGAAGGATGGGCGTAAAAAGGATGATGAAGAGAATCAGCGCAAAAATAAGTACCGGATTAGTAAGTGGCAAGCTGAAATTCAGGGCGGATATAATAGTCATTTCAAATATTTTAAAGTTGAATATTACGAAAAAACAATCATAAAATGCCCGGAGTTAGTTATTTCCTGGAAATTAATTTTCCGATGATCTTCACTAAACTTTCTAACTTCTCCAGGTTATCGGAGAATGGGTCGAACATAGATGATGTGGTGGGATCAAAACCCACGTTTCTTTCTATATCCAGTTGCCGCGGATAGACAAGAAGGAAGTTGCTTCCGGCAAAATAGTTGTTCAGGTAATGTGGAATTTTGGACATCAGCTGGTGGTAGGATGGATAATTCTTGCGGCTCAGCACGAATACCAGACTGTCATCGGATTTTATTTCCCGTGAAAGGACAAGAAAATCATCCCAGTTAGGGAAAATGGTAAATTCTGCCTCTATGGGGTGTGATTTCTGAATTCCCTTGAGCAACTCAATTATTTCGACATTTCCGAAAAATATGAGTTTGGCACCCGTATTACGCCCTATGTTCCAGATTTTTACCAGCCAGAATGGAAAGCCTATCTCCTTCTCTGCATTGTCGGGAACAAAAATCAGATACCTGATAATGGTGGAAAGGGGCTGTTCGGCACGGTAAATCATTGTAGTGGTGTCGCAATGGTTCAGCACGCCCTGCGCTAGATTACCCAGGTAAGAATCGGTAAGGCCTTTCTTTTGGTGCAAGCCAATGATCAGATCGGTTATCTTATTCTCCTTCACCACATTAACAATACCATTTACCACATTGGAGTCATATCGTAGAATGGGAGAAAGTATGTTGTCCGTCGAAGCAGCAACTTTTTCGGCCATCTCCATCAGTTTCCTCCCCTCCTTTTCAGCCACGGAGCCGTGCGTCAGATCATCCAGAATATGTAGGCCAATTAAACGTACATTTTTCTTGGCAGATTTGACGGTGATGCTGAGATGTACCAGCTCTTCAACAGATTCTGCGTTACTGAAAGGGATCAGGATTCTTTCTTCCTCTATATCTCCTGAAACCTCTTCAGAGGAAGATTCTTCCAGAGCAATATTCTGTGCCCCCTGTTGAGTAGCAAATGAAGCTATTGTGCAGGTAATTAAAATCATCAGAATGGTGCCATTCAGAACACTCTCTCCCAATAATCTTATTGGCAGACCGGTTTCGGTATATCCAATAATAACATTATAGCCGACCAGGACGGCCGCGAGTGTGGAAGCCGCCTGGGCGTTGGTAAGCCCAAACATGACCTTTCTTTCATTAACGCTAAACCTGAAGGTTTTTTGGGTAAGCCATGCCGCCAGGTACTTTGTTGAGGTGGCCACAATCGTCATGACCGCAGCAACAATGATGGCATCTAAGCTATCAAAGAATATCCTGAAATCAATGAGCATTCCCACTCCAATCAGAAAAAACGGGATAAACAGGGCACTGCCCACGAATTCTATCCGGTTCATTAGCGGAGAAGTGTTGGGTATTAATCTGTTCAGGGCAAGCCCTACCAAAAAGGCACCGATAATGGGTTCAATTCCTGCCACCTGAGAAAGAAAAGCCCCCATAAATACCATTCCAAGAACAAAAATATACTGTGCTACATTATCATCATACCGCTTAAAAAACCAACGGGCCAGTATGGGGAAAATAAATAGTATGATGGCGGAGGATATGATTATCGAAATGACGAGCTGTAACCAGAATCCTGGACCAACCTCCCCTGTATGCATGCTCACAATCACAGCCAGAACCATCAATGCCGCTACAGTCGTAATGACGGTTGCCCCTACCGATATATTCACAGCCCGGTTTTTTATGATCCCAAGTTTGCTGACAATCGGATAGGTGATGAGCGTATTGGAGGCATACATACTGGCCAGAAGGATGGAGGTTATCCATGAAAACCCGAGGATATATACACCGCTCAGCGTACCAATAAGCATGGGAAACACAAATGTATATATACCAAATACCAGGCTTTTGCCCGAATTTCGCCTAAACTGCCCGATATCCATCTCCATACTCGACATAAACATCAGGTAAAGCAACCCCACTGTTCCGAAAAGCTGGATACTGCTGTCTCTCTCGATGAGATTGAATCCGTTCGGACCAAAGACAACTCCCGCAATAATCAGCCCGATTAACGGAGGAATCGTCATTTTATTCAGGATAATCGGTGAAAAGAGGATTATGAACAATATAACTGAAAAAATCAGGATCGGATTGCTGAGGGGAATCGTAATCTGCAAATAATCAAGTAAATTCATAAGCAATTGTATTTTTCAGCCAGTCTGAATTGGTAGAATATATTCGATAGAACGACGGTGAATGTAGATTTTTTTGAACACAAAAACAAAATTCCTGAATCTGTCAGGCATGCTTGTCGTATACCTTTGGTTCAATCTCTCCCCGGGCAACACGCAAGGCATTCATCGCCAGAGCCTCCAGTTCGTCTTCACCCGGATAAATAAAAATGGGTGCTAAAAACCTGGTTTTTGCCGAAATGTAACCTGTCAGATACGAATTATGTGCCAGTCCACCGGTAAGCAGGATTCCGTCCACATTCCCTTCCAGTACAACAGCCATTTCACCAATTAGTTTAGATACCTGGTACCCGAGTGCATCCTGAATGAATTTTGCCCTTTCATCGCCTGCCTCTGCTGCTTTCTGCACATCCTTCGCATTATTGGTTCCCAGGTAGGCCACATAACCGCCTTCACCGATCACCATCCGCTGTATCTGGTCTTTCGCGTATTTACCGCTGAAGCACAATTCGATGAGCTGTCCGACGGGCAGCGACCCGGAACGTTCGGGGCTAAATGGTCCTTCGCCGTTAAGGGCATTGTTTACATCCACTACCCTTCCCATCCGGTGGGCACCCACTGAAATCCCTCCGCCCAGGTGGGTAACCACCAGGTTAAGTTCTTCATATTTGCGTCCGGTATTCCGGGCATGCAGCCGGGCTATTGCCTTTTGGTTAAGGGCATGAAAGATGGAAAGCCGCTCAAATTTTGGATGGCCGGCAATTCTGGCAATGGGCTGAAGCTCGTCGGTTACTACAGGATCGGCAATAAATGCCCTCGCATTGGGGATCTGTAATGCGATGTAATCGGCAATCAGGGGACCCAGGTTGCTGGCATGTTCCCCCATTACTCCATTACGGGCATGTTCGAGCATCAGGTTATTAACCAGATAAACCCCCGATTCCATGGAGTAGGTAAGGCCACCCCTGCCTATGATGTGCTTGATGGTGTCAACCTCAATACCCTCTTCGACCAGCACATCGATAATCAATCCCTTCCGGAAGTCAAACTGTGAGGCAACTGACTTATATTTAGACATCTCCTCAACAGAATGCCGCAAAGTTTTAACCAAGAGGGGATTTTCGTCCTCATACACGGCAAACTTGGTGGAGGTTGAACCGGGATTAATAGCCAGAATCAGGGTTTTTGCCATATAAGCAACTTTAACTTAAAAACGCAGCAAGGGCTATTGAAAAGAGCTTTGTTTGCATGGAATCGCCACGACTCGACAGCACCACCGGAACTTTTGCCCCGGCCACAATGGCTGCCTGTTCCGATTTACACAGTCTGGCCCCCATCTTGTAAAAGACATTTCCTGCATCGATATTGGGGAACAACAGGCAATCGGCATCTCCTGCCACCGGTGAAGTAATGTTCTTTATGCCTGCCGACGCTTTGTCGATGGCTACATCAAGTGCCATGGGCCCGTCAACGATACCCCCGGTAATCTGACCCCGCTCCGCCATTTTGGAGATTATGGCCGCATCGGTACAGGCAGGGACCGATGCCAGAACCTGATCCGTGGCAGCAATAAGAGCGACTTTGGGGTTCGCGATGCCCAGGGCTTTTGCAGTGTGGATCAGATAACCCGTCATGGCAATTTTTTGCTCCAGACTGGGATAGGGAATTATAGCCACATCACTAAAAACCAGCAGCTTATGATAACCTTCCAGATCCATAACCGCCACATGGCTCAGAATGCCTTTTGGCGGCAGCAAATTGAATTCCTTGCTCAGCAAGGCGCGTAAATATTTATCCGTACTCAAAAGCCCTTTCATCATCAGGTCTGCTTTCCCTTCCGAAAGCAGCGCCGCTGCCCTGAATGCCGCCTCATCTTCCGTGGCGGCCGGTTCAATGGTAAACTTACCGGGGTCGATGCCGAGCTTAATACAAACTGCATGGATCCTGTCAGGGTCACCAGTGAGAATTCCCTCCGTTATCCCCATATCAATCGCCTGACTTACAGCTTCAATGGTATGTTCATCAACAGCGTTGACAGCCACCAGCCTTTTCCGGGACCTCGTTTGGATATGGGTAAAAAGTTCTGAAAGTTTCCTTATTTCCATTGGTGCGAAAAAAATGTCAGATAAACGGAGCAAATACGCCGGACTAAAATATTCAGGACATTGGATATTGCAAGATACTGATTATTCCTGATACTGTCATGGGTTCATCTTCAATACGATCTGTTCTGTATCCAGGGCAATCATCAGCTCTTCATCGGTGGGCACCACCACCACCTTTACTTTAGATCCGTCCGTACTGATTTCCCCTTCAGTGCCCTGTACAGCTGAATTTTTTGCATCATCCATTTCAATACCCATAAACCCAAGGCCTTCGGTGGACCCTTTTCTGGTTGTTTGGGCATTTTCACCGATCCCGCCGGTAAAAACAAGTATATCAAGTCCTCCCATTGCGGCAGCATACGCCCCGATGTATTTTTTAACCCTGTAATTGTACATGTCAAGTGCGAGTGCTGCCTTCTCATTCCCTTCGGCTTTAGCCATCTCTATTTCCCGCATGTCTGAGGATATACCGGTTAACCCCAGCATTCCGCTGTGTTTGTTAAACAGCGCATTAAGCGAACGCAGTCCCAGCTCTTCCTTCTCCATAATATAGGTGACGGCACCTATGTCCAGGTCACCAGAACGGGTACCCATAATAAGGCCTTCAATAGGGGTAAAGCCCATCGAGGTATCCACTGACCTGCCATACTTCACTGCCGCAATAGAGGCGCCATTGCCCAGGTGGCAGGTTATTATCTTCTGTGTTTTGGGATCTCTGCCCAAAATTTCGCAAACCCTCTCAGACACATAGCGGTGACTGGTCCCATGAAAACCATACCGGCGGATGCCATATTTATTGTACAAAACATTCGGAATGCCATACCTGTAAGCATGAGGTTCCATTGTTTGATGGAAGGCAGTATCGAAAACACTTACCTGACGAATTCACGGTATTAATTCCTCCATGGCCAATATTCCTTTTAAATTGGGCG
>CAYMXK010000198.1:0-8702 GCA_964393915.1 uncultured Prolixibacteraceae bacterium | reverse complement strand
GCCGAGGTGGCCTATAAGCATGACAGAATTTGTTAATGTACTCATGATGTATTCATATGGAAATTGATAAGACAAACATACAACCACCTTTAAACCTTATTCGGGTAATAACCATTTGTATTCGTTTACAGTCGGATATAATCGGTTACAAGCACTTAAAACCAACTATATAATTAATATTATGAGGTTAAAACAAAAAATACCCAGCGAATGATCCCTTTAACTGTATCCAGTTTGGCTCTTTACTACATCAATTTTAAAAACAGCCGCGAATTTCGTATTATTGTACTTAAATATATTATCCAATGAATTCCTCCCGGCTGAAACAATTTATTCAAGAGATTCCTAAAGCTGAACTCCACCTCCATATTGAAGGTACGCTGGAGCCGGAACTGCTCTTTAAGATGGCAGCCCGGAACGGAGTTATACTTAAATATGGCTCCATCGAAGAGTTGAAGGCAGCCTATTCCTACAACAACCTTCAGGATTTTCTGGATATTTTTTACGCCGGAGCAGAAGCCCTCAGAACCGAGGGTGATTTTTATGATCTAACCATAGCCTATCTTAGGAAGGCGAAGGAACAAAACATCGTTCACAGCGAGATATTTTTCGACCCGCAAACCCACACTACGCGGGGAATCACCTTTGAAACTGTTTTCAACGGAATAAACCGTGCACTCGAAGACGGGGAAAAAGAAACTGGAATCACCAGCAGGTTAATCATGTGTTTTCTGCGCCATCTCGATGAGGAATCGGCTATGGATACCCTCAATCTGGCATTGCCATTCAGGGAGAAGATAATTGCCGTTGGCCTCGATTCGTCGGAAAAGGGGCACCCGCCCTCCAAATTCAGACGGGTTTTTGAAAAAGCGCGCGGGGAAGGATTCCTGACCGTAGCCCATGCGGGGGAGGAAGGACCGGCTGAATATGTATGGGAATCCATTGAAATGCTGAATGTTTCCCGCATTGATCATGGTTACGCGGCCATCGACGACAGAGAGCTGATAAAATTACTTGGCGAAAGACAAACTCCGCTGACCATGTGCCCGCTCTCCAACCAAAAGTTGAAAGTTTACCCCGACCTCACCCTGCACCCTTTGAAAAAGATGCTTGATGCAGGATTAATGGTTACTGTCAATTCAGATGACCCTGCCTATTTCGGGGGATATGTGAACGAGAATTACCTGGCGATAGCTGAAGCTCTGCACCTCGGAGAGGACGATATCAGGCAACTGGCCATTAACTCCTTTAAGGCGAGTTTCCTTGACGTGGAAAGCAAAAACAGATGGATTAACCTTCTAGGGGAAACAGCGCAGTAACCATATTCCAGAAGGATACTTTGCAAAGCGGAGAGGATTATCCTTCAGGAGGGCAATGCCAATTGCCCGCTGCCTTCCGGAGATCATGAAATCGGTAAAGGCAATGAATATGCTATCCGGCTTCAACAACTGCCTACGCGACAACCTGTTACTGAAGGTTATTGCCAAACCATCCGGGCTTTCATCAGTTCGGCCCCATCGCTTCTCCTGATTACACTGCATAAATGTTCAGTTTCGGTCAGCTCCTGCCGTCTGACAGCCAGGCTATCGTCAGGCATTCCTTCTTTCAGAAAGTTCACTTCCATTTCCATTAACCTGTGGCTGTTGTGAAATTCGAAGGAATAGCTGTTATTGATGCGCTCCAGATAGCGGCCGGTATTGAAATGCTGATTGATATCGATCTCATTGAAAAGCACCGGAAAATATTCAGGATTATCCGCAGATGCAGGTGAAGTGACCTTTCCTGCATTGTGCCCAAATACGCTCTCCTGGTAAGCCGGAAAATTTTCAAACTGGTTCAATCTCTGTATGCGCCTGTTTACAAGATCAAGAACGAGCCAGCTGCTGGTTGCCTTGATAATCTCCTTCCCTTCCGCATCGCGAAAGCAATAATCGCGGTAGGCAAAGAAACCGTCAGTACCCCTCGACCAGGTTTCCAGCGTAAACTCTTCTGTCCATCGCGGACGGCGCTTTACCTTGACCAGCAGCCTGGAGAGCACCCAGAAAAGCTGGTCCTCGCGCAAGTGCTCGAAGCCAAAACCCAGCACATGGGCATGTTCCCAGGCAATTTCCTGCATATACCAAAACAGGTGGGGAGTGGTAACCTCTCCAAAACGGTTGATATGATATGATTTCGCTTTTAAGTGGTTGATATGCTTCATTGCACAATAATGATAAACTTTTATGCAAAAGTATTGTTGAGTTTTGATAAATTGTATGATTTAATCATTTTTGCACAAAATTCATGACTACATGGGCAAAATCATCATAAAGAACCAGGAACAGATCGGGGGAATAAGAGCCAGCAGCCGGCTGGCGGCCAGCACGCTGGATTATATCTCGGAATTTGTTAAACCAGGTGTTACAACAGAATTCCTCGATCAGAAAATCGAGGAATATATCATTCAAAATGGTGCAACGCCGGCCACCAAAGGCTACAATGGCTTTCCAAAGTCGAGTTGCATCTCTCCCAACGAAGTGGTCTGTCATGGTATTCCATCAGAAAAAGTTATACTCAGGGAGGGAGATATCATTAACATTGATGTTACAACCATACTTAATGGATATTTTGGAGATACTTCGCGCATGTTTTGTATTGGTGAAGTTTCCGAAAGGGCCCGGAAACTAGTTGAAACCACGAAGCACTGCCTCGACCTGGGTATCCAACAGGTAAAACCGGGAAATAATTTCGGGAATATCGGCTTTGTAATTTCGAGATATGCAAAAGCCAACGGATTCTCTGTGGTATATGAATTTTGCGGTCATGGTGTGGGCCTTCATTTCCACGAAGAGCCACAGGTTGACCATACCGCACGACGGAATACCGGTCCCGTTATGCAACCCGGAATGATCTTTACCATCGAACCGATGATCAACGAGGGCAGGCCTTCTACCAAGGTTGACAAAGCGGATGGCTGGACTGCCCGCACGTCCGACAACCTGCTTTCTGCCCAGTTTGAGCATACTATCCTGGTTACCAATGATGGATTTGAGGTACTTACCGATATACACAACCAATACAACGCATCATGAAAAACTGCCGCCGGAAAGTTGATTTCCGGCGGCAGTTTTTGCGGGCTGCATAAATGCCCCCCTTTTTTCAGTATCGTTTTTCCTATTTTACCGGAAGATTGGCGGTGACCAATCCGACTGCATCTCTTCTTCTTTTGCACGGAAAGCAATCGTTATCCGTCATCCAGGCCTCCAGCTTCATTGGTTCCTCATTTTCACTAACCAGCAGAGCCTCCATGGCAATTTTCAAACTGTCGCTCACGACTATTGCGGTTTCACCACTCATGTTCAGGGGCGCCAAAGTTACAAAGTACCGCTTGTCAACCATCCAACGTTCCAGCTTCAGCGGGGTTTCAGCATCGGTAACGAGCTCAAATCTGGTGAACGAACTCCTCCGGGCTTCTATTGCGGCAGCATAGCTGGCTGCACTTACAGTGATTAAGCCGCCTGATGCATTCCCGGTTGTGCCGTTGTTGTCTGCAGACCGGTCAAAGCTTTGTGCACCTGCCTGACTGGCAAAAAGAACGAAGGTTAATCCCAATGCTGCCATAGTGGCAATTACTTGATTTAAAATGTTTCTTGTTTTCATGACTATTTTCCTCCAGTTTAATTTTTGTTTCTGAACTTTGTTTTCTTGTTTTCGATAGATAAGACGCAACCAAATGCAATTCGTTACAAAATTTTAGAACTTTTTTTAGACTATTACCATTTTTAACATTGTTATATGCATTACATAGTAGTAAATATTTCATAAATGACTGCTTTTCTGTATATTACGACGGACATTCAAGATCTTAAAAAATATCATTAAAATGGGACTACCCGAAGGATCATTTTTTTTAAATCACGCAAAGCACTATCTTTGCTCAAATCACACCAGACAATTAAAAGTTATCTTTACTATTATCTACTTTTTCGTTATGTCATTGAAAATTGAAGAGAAAGACCTTGAGCGGTTTGTTTTAGTGGGCGACCGGCTGCTGATCAAGCCCAAAAATCCGGAGCAGAAAACAGCATCAGGACTTATCCTGCCTCCGTCTGTTCAGGAAAACGAGAAACTGCTGAGCGGGTACGTGGTGAAAGTGGGGCCCGGATACCCAATTCCGGCGATGACCGACGAGGACGAACCATGGAAGGAGAAACGCGAAAATGTAAAATATGTGCCCTTGCAGGCGCGTCCGGGAGATCTTGCGGTATACCTCAACAAGAGCGGCTACGAGATCGAATTTAATCTTGAAAAATATATCATCCTTCCACATAGCGCCATTCTGATGCTTATCAGGGATGAAACGCTTTTTGAATAGGCAAACTGGCTGTCTTCCCGGCTGCAAATAAGAGGGTAAAGCCTGTATCAGCGAAATTGCTCTTCCGGAATTCAGTCCTGTTCATCATTTAAGCTGTTTTTACACCCGAATTAGCCTTTGATGCATGATAGAATATACCATTACAATCAGGAATTACCCTTACCGGATAAGGGAAAGCGGAGAAGGGACGCCGTTCATCTGGCTGCACGGGATGTTTTACTCGCCCGCCATTGAAGATATTTTTGCAGTTTTTGATTTTGAATTGCTTTCGAGGTTTTCCCGCCTCATCCGCATTGAACTGCCGTGCCATGGTATGTCGCCGCTGGCTTCAGATGCCGGCCGGCTTACCTGGCCCTCCATAGCTGCCGATATCCGTGAAATCGCCGCTTCCATATGCCCCGGGAACTATTTTATCGGCGGTTTTTCGCAAGGAGCAGGGATCTCGGCACATATCACCGTTGCCAATCCTTCCGTATCGGGAGTGGTACTGGCCATGCTGCCCCGGATTTGGGAGCAACGACCCCCTCTCAGGCGAACCTATGAAAAACTGGCGGTAAAACTAATTAAGGACAAAACCGTATTGGAACGGCTATTCAGGCTGACAGGGTATGTCCCTTCAGATATGGGATGGAAGAAGGAAGAGGCTGAAAAAATCTATCATTTGATGCTCAGTCTGCCCTCCGAAGCATACCGGATGATCCTGGAAGGGGCGATAAAAAGCGATATGCCAGACAAGCAAGTCCTGCGAAATCTGGAAAAGCCGGTGATGCTTCTGGGCTGGGACGGCGACCCCAACCATACTTTGGATACCTGTTCTGCAGTGAGCAAAGTAAAAACGCCGGATGATTTTTTCATCATGAATAACCATCTGAATGTAAAACCGGCAACTTTCAGGTTATTGTCATTTATTTTTACGTATTTTTGAATATTAAAGCATTTTTCTTACAAAATGAGATAAAAAGCAGTCAATTTCAGGAAATTCTTTATATTGCACCAAATTAAAACAGATTAAAAACCAGGTACTATGACAAAAGTTGCAGAACGTATTAATCGTCTTTCAGAATCGGCCACACTGGCTGTGGCACAAAAAAGCCGTGAGTTGAAAGCTCAGGGTATTGATGTGATTGGACTGGGTGTTGGGGAACCCGATTTTCCGACACCAACATTCATAAAAGAGGCTGCAAAAAAGGCCATTGATGATAACTATTCCTACTATTCTCCTGTTCCGGGATACCCCGAGTTGCTTAAGGCAATTGCGGACAAGCTGAAGCGTGACAATAACCTGGAATACGCACCAAGCCAGATTGTAGTTTCCAATGGGGCTAAGCACTCCCTTGCCAACGTGATACAGGTTGTTGTGGAAGAAGGCGACGAAGTAATTGTTCCTGCGCCATACTGGGTAACTTACGTTGACCTGGTCAATTATTCAAACGGGGTTAATGTCATCATAAACACCACCGTTGACAGTGACTTCAAGATAACGCCCGAACAACTCGAGGCAGCCATAACCCCAAAAACCCGTGCATTCCTGTTCAGCAGTCCCAGCAATCCTACCGGCAGCGTATACACCCGAGATGAGCTGAAGGCATTTGCAGCTATCTTCGCAAAACATCCCAATATTATCATCATCTCCGATGAGATATATGAGCACATCATATATGGTACAAAATTCGAATCCATTGCCCAGTTTCCGGAGGTAAAAGACCAGGTAGTCGTTGTCAACGGCGTATCTAAATCATATGCCATGACAGGCTACCGTATAGGATTCCTGGCAGGACCGCAATGGATTGTGAAGGCATGTAACAAACTCCAGAGCCAGTTTACTTCAGGTCCCAATTCAGTGGCACAAATTGCCTCTGTGGCTGCATTCAACCATGATGGCACCGAAGTGACCAAAATGGTTACCCAGTTTGAAAAAAGACGCGACCTGGTTTTGTCGATGCTGAATGAAATCCCGGGAATCAAAACCAGCAAGCCCGAAGGCGCATTTTATGTATTTCCTGACTGCTCTGCCTATTTCGGCAAAATGGATGGCGATACAGAAATAAAAAATGCCGACGACCTGAGCTACTACATCCTCAGCAAAGGGCATGTGGGAGTAGTCTCGGGCGATGCTTTCGGTGCTCCCGAATGTTTCCGCATCAGTTATGCGGCCTCGGAAGAACAGCTGATCGAAGCAATGACCCGCATTAAAAATGCACTTGCCAAATTGAAATAATCTTTCTTTTAACATAAAAAAACCTGCCGAAATCCTGATTCCGGCAGGTTTTTATTTTATTTATTTTTCTACTTTTATACCCTCACTTTTATTTTGATTTATGAGTCAGCAAACTAACCCCCAATTAGATCTGGCCTGGGAATTTATTCAACATACCAACCAGAATGTTTTTCTGACCGGCAAGGCAGGTACCGGAAAAACCACTTTTCTGCATAACCTCCGGAAAGTATCGCCCAAGCGGATGATTGTTGTTGCTCCTACCGGAGTGGCTGCCATCAACGCGGCAGGAGTTACCATTCATTCCTTCTTTCAGGTGTCATTTGGTCCGCAGATACCTGGCTCAAATGAACCCACCAGGTTTTACGAGGAAAATAAACAAAACCAGAATCCCTCAAAGATTCGAAAAATGAGCCGCGACAAGATTGCCATCATGCGAAGTCTCGACCTGCTGGTGATTGACGAAATCAGCATGGTGCGTGTCGACCTGCTGGATGCCGTCGATGAGGTACTGCGCCGTTACCGTAACCGCAGCCAACCTTTTGGCGGGGTGCAGCTGCTTATGATTGGCGACCTGCAGCAGCTTGCACCCGTTGTGAAAGAGGATGAATGGACTATTCTCAGGAAATACTATGAAACCCCTTTCTTCTTCAGCAGTCTGGCACTGAAAAAATCACATTTTATTAGCATCGAACTGAAACGCATCTACCGGCAGAGCAACCAGAAGTTCATCGATTTGTTAAATAAAATACGCGACAATGCTGCTGATGAAGAAACCATCGGGGAACTGAACCTGCGATACCAGCCTGGTTTCGTTCCGAAAGAGGAAGAGGGATATATCACTTTAACCACGCACAACCACCAGGCAAAAAGCATAAACGAGACACGGCTTTCAAATCTCCGCGGAAAGGAGTACCGTTTTAGTGCCGCCATCGATGGTGATTTCCCCGAACTTTCCTACCCTACTGAGTTTGAACTTGTGCTGAAATCAGGCGCCCAGGTGATGTTCGTCAAAAACGACAGTTCACCGGAGAAGGCCTATTTCAACGGCAAGATAGGGCGCATCACCCGGTTTGAGGAAGAGAGCATCGAAGTGATGTGCCCCGGTGACCAGGAGCCGATTGAGGTTAAACGCGAGGAGTGGAAAAACATGAGATACGCCATAAACGAATCGACACAGGAGATTGAGGAGAACGTGCTGGGAAGCTTCGTGCAGTTTCCCCTTAAGCTGGCCTGGGCCATTACCATACATAAAAGCCAGGGGCTCACCTTCGACAAAGCCATTATAGATGCCCGGGCCTCATTTGCACACGGCCAGGTGTATGTAGCCCTAAGCCGGTGCCGCACCCTCGAAGGCCTGATACTTAGCTCACCCCTTTCAATATATAGCATAAAAAATGATGAAACAGTAAGGGGCTTTACCAGTCATGTGGAACAAAATCCAGCAGGAGAAGCGGAACTGAACCAATCGAAAATTACATTCCAAAGGGAGTTACTAACAGAATCATTTGATTTCAGGCCATTAATCAGGAGATTAAACCAGTTGTCCAGGATATGGCAGGAAAACAAGGAACAACTTGTCGGCAACCTCGATGAGGCAGTACAGAAAGCCATCAGGTCTGTGCAGGAGGAACTGGCTCCTGTATCTGAGAAATTCACTGTTCATATACAGCAACTTACAGCCAACCAGCCTGACCCGAAAACAAATCAGCTACTCCTGGAACGACTTAGAAAGGCTTCAGCCTGGTACCTCGAAAAACTTGAAAAACTGGTATTTCAAACCCTCAAAGAGGGAACCTTTGAGACCGATAACCAGACCATCCGCAAATCGTTGAACGATGCCACCAATAAAGTAGCAGAACTATTATCGGTACAGAAAGCATCTTTGAAACAGTTGCTTACAACTTTCGAAATAACCTCCTTCCTTGTAGCCAGATCAAAAGCCGCTATCGAACCCGTAAAACTCCTGAAACCGGAGGCAGGGCGCTTTGTGCAGACAGCGGCAACCCAAAAACACCCTGCCCTCTATGCCAAACTGGTAAGATGGAGACAAGAAACAGCAAGTGAAGCGGATATTGATGCTTACCAGGTGCTGACACAGCGAAGCCTGCAACAGATTGTAGCAGAACTTCC
>CAYMXK010000197.1:0-8728 GCA_964393915.1 uncultured Prolixibacteraceae bacterium | reverse complement strand
AGAATCCACGAACCCAAAGTGCTCAGAATATTGGCACCATGAAACTCGGGAAGATAATCGTAATAACGACGGGGCATACCTTTCATGCCCAGCCAGAACATGGGGGTGTATAAAGATACGAAGCCTATAAAGAAGAGTATCCAGCCAATATTTGCCCAATGAGTATCATACATTCGCCCATAAATCTTGGGGAACCAGAAGTGTATGGCTGCCATAAATGAAAAGCCTACCCCTCCAAACACGATATAGTGGAAATGGGCAACCACAAACGCGGTATCATGCAAATGCACATTGGCTGCCAGGGATCCCAAAACCAGGCCTGAAAATCCGCCGATCATGAATACAAAAATAAACGAGGCGGCCCAGTAGAAAGGCGTTTGAAGGTTAAGTGAACCTTTATACATGGTCGATATCCAGTTAAACACTTTGATGGCACTGGGTATTGCGACGATAAAAGTCAGAAGGGAGAATGCATATTGCGCTGTGCCGCTCATTCCGGCAGTAAACATGTGATGGCCCCAAACCAGGTAGCCGACAAAAGCAATTGCCATGGTTGACAGGATAATTGCCTTGTACCCGAAAATATGTTTTTGGGCAAATGTGGGAATAATTTCAGAAATGGCACCCATGGCCGGTAGGATCATAATATAAACGGCAGGGTGGGAATAAATCCAGAAAAGGTGCTGATATAAAATTGGGTCACCTCCCAAAGCCGGGTCAAAAACGCCAATTCCGAAAACTCTTTCAAGGGCGACCAGCAAAAGGGTGATACCAACAACAGGTGAAGCCAGCAATTGTATCCAGGCAGTACCATAAAGTGTCCACACAAACAGGGGCATCTTTAACCAGCCGAGGCCCGGGGCCCGCATCCTGTGGATGGTAACAATAAAATTCAATCCTGTAAGAATCGAAGAAAACCCCAGAATGAATGCACCAAATATCGCGGGCAACATATTTGTTCCGGTCTTAAAACTATATGGCGCATAAAAAGTCCATCCTGTATCGGGAGTCCCCGAACCGAAAATCAACGCAGACAATACCAGGAAAACGCCTGCCACATAAAAATACCAGGATAGAAGATTAAGTTTCGGGAATGCCACGTCGCGGGCGCCAATCATCAATGGCAACAAAAAGTTACCAAAAACGGCAGGCAAACCGGGTATCACTATCATAAAAATCATGATCACACCATGCACGGTGAAAGTGGCGTTGTAATCTCTTGCATCCATTATTGTCTTACCTGGAGCCAGCAATTCAAATTTCATCGCCAGTCCAAGCAATGCCCCAACCACAAACATGGTTGCAATAGAATAGAGATACAACAATCCAATGCGTTTGTGGTCAGTGGAGGTAATCCATCCCAAAAAGCCTTTACGCCCGCCCTGGTAATGCAGGTAACTGGCTTGCAGCGCAGATTGTGTTTCTTGCATAAGATAAAGTGTTTTGCTTATAAATTAAACTTTCCTTTTCGGTTTTAATAATACAATTAACAGGAAAACCACTGCAAAGAACATAATGAATATGCCTCCAAGTTTTGTGAAATTCATCACATAGGTCTGACCTATAGGATCATAAGCGTAGCAATAACGCAATACCCTGTTCAGTGTTGGCCCCGATTTTCCCTGAGAGGCTTCTATCAATGCCATTTTCCATTCGAATGGCATATAGTACATGCCATTTAAATAACGCACGATTTTTTTATCCGGACTGATGACTATTACGGAGGCGGCATGTAAAAAATCGTTTCCCGTTTTTTTGTATTTATAGCCCACCGCCTCAGTTATCCTGATGATGCTGGCACTGTCGCTGACAAAGAAATGCCAGCCTCCTGCAGCCTCCTCCCTTTTTGTCATCAGATTCAGGTAGTTCTCCTTTTTTCTTACCCCAAGGTCAATAGTTTCACGGGGATCAAAACTTATGGTCAGTACCTGGTAATCCTTTCCGATAACCATGTCCGACTTGTCTATAACTCCGGCTATTGCTTCCATGAGCGGACTGCAAATACCCGGACAACGGTAGTACACAAAATTCAGAACGGTAGGCTTGTCGATTAAATCGTTAAGTAAAACCAATTCCTCATTTTCATTGATCAGGAAAATGCTGTCGGGTAAAAAATCATCCAAATGCTCTATTACACCGATCTCAACATCCTCCACAGGATTTATAACCTGTTGACCAATGGCCATAATAGAAAAAAGAAGAAAAAGCATTTGTAACGATGCCCTTTTCAACTTAAATCCGTCACCTCTTAATTTCATTGTCTGCAAATCTGTATTGTTTTGACAGGATAATATTAGTAAAAATACGGCATCAAATCTAAACTATTGGCAGAATAAATTATTCTCATCAAAATTATTATCCTATACATAAACTAGATAACACCGGTGTAAATTTTTCTAATCATATATTCTAAAAATTGAAATAGCGGCATTTTAGTGCCGGATATTTAAAAAATAAACATTTGCAAATTAAATTAAAATTATTCTAATTTTGGCAAAAAGACCATTAGTTATAGGGGAAAAAATTACTTTTTTATCCTTTAATTTATCAGATAGTCATAAACCGATATAGGGTAACAAGTTACGAAAACACAGAAAGCTGATGAATATATTTTACCTGTTGATAGGGGCAAGTCTGATTGTTGCCATGATTTTTCTGGCTGCCTTTATTTGGGCAGTGAAATCAGGGCAGTTCGACGATAATGAAACTCCTCCCTACAGGATATTGTTCGATGACGATATAATAGATGAAGAAAGCGACGAAGAAGAAAAAAGTGAAAATTAAATCTATCTGCTGAATATGGAAAATCAAAAGTTCTTTTACGATTACAAAATCGTGAAGCAATTCATCATGGCAACCCTTACATGGGGAATTGTGGCCATAATTGTCGGGCTGCTGATTGCGCTGCAACTGGCATTTCCGCTCTTTAATTTCGACCTGGAATATACCACCTTCGGGCGACTGAGGCCACTGCATACCAATGCGGTGATTTTTGCCTTCATTGGAAATGCGATTTTTGCCGGGGTATATTATGCCCTGCAAAAACTGTTAAAAACCCGTATGTACAGTGATAAACTCAGCGCCATCAATTTCTGGGGCTGGCAATTGATCATTGTATTGGCGGCGGTCACCCTCATCATGGGTATAACCACATCCAAAGAATATGCAGAGCTGGAATGGCCCATCGACATCCTTATTGCCGTTGTATGGATTGTATTTGGCTGGAACATGATCGGAACGATCCTGATCCGCCGCGTACAGCATATTTATGCCGCCATTTGGTGGTTTATCGCCACTTTCCTTGGAATTGCCATGCTTCATGTGGTCAATTCAATCGCGCTGCCGGTCTCCTTATTCAAGAGTTATTCGATATACGCAGGAGCCCAGGATGCCGTTGTGCAATGGTGGTATGGGCACAATGCAGTTGCCTTCTTTCTGACCACACCTTTTTTAGGGCTGATGTATTATTACCTGCCCAAAATAGCCAACCGGCCCATCTATTCCTATAAACTAAGTATTATTCACTTCTGGTCGCTTATTTTCCTGTATATGTGGGCTGGTCCGCACCACCTCCTCTACCAGGCATTACCCGAGTGGGCACAGGCACTCGGAACTACCTTCTCCATCATGCTGATTGCCCCTTCATGGGGAGGGATGATCAACGGATTCCTGACGCTGAGAGGTGCCTGGGATAAAGTCCGCGACAGTGCAGAGCTGAAATTCTTCGTTGTGGCGCTTACCGCATACGGTATGGCCACTTTCGAAGGCCCGATGATGTCACTTAAAAATGTTAATTCAATTACCCACTTTTCAGACTGGACCATCGCACATGTACATATTGCAGGCATGGGCTGGAATGCAGGTTTGGTGTTTGGTATGCTTTACTGGATGGTTCCGCTGATTTTTAACACCAAACTCTATTCGAAAAAACTGGCAAATACCCACTTCTGGATTGCGACACTGGGTATCCTGATATATGCAATCCCACTTTACTGGGCAGCCGTAACCCAGTGGCTCATGTTGAGGGAGTATACACCCGAAGGATTCCTTGCCTATCCCAATTTTCTGGAAACCCTGACACAGGTCATCCCGATGTATGTGGCCAGAATAGTTGGCGGAACGCTGTTTATAACCGGTTTTATCATCATGCTCTACAACATGGTAAAGACAGTTAAATCAGGAAGTTTTGTCGATAACGTGGCGGCTGAGGCGCCGGCTTTGGTCCCGCTGGGAGTTCGCAATCCCCACCGGGAAACAGTACACCGCTGGCTCGAAAGAAAGGGCGCGCGCTTTTCAATTATCGCATTTGTCGTTCTGGCCATTGGCGGCGCCGTGGAGATTATCCCCATGATCTTTTTCAAATCAAATATTCCCACCATAGATACCGTAACCCCTTACTCCCCTCTTGAGCTGGAAGGCCGGGACATATATGTGTCTGAAGGCTGCTATGTTTGTCATTCACAAATGGTAAGACCATTCCGCTCTGAAACCGACCGTTATGGGGAGTACTCCAAAATCGGGGAGTTTGTTTATGACCATCCCTTCCAGTGGGGATCGCGGCGGATTGGGCCCGACCTTGCCCGTGCGGGGGTAATAGGTGGACCGATGTATAAAAATGCCGCATGGCACTACAATCATTTCATGGATCCACAAAAAATGAACGCCCAGTCAACCATGCCCAAGTATCCCTGGCTGGAGAAAAAAGAGATCAATCTTGATCTTACACCGGCAAAGATCAGGGCAATGCAGACACTCGGCGTTCCTTACCCGGAAGGATATGACCAGGTTGCCGTTGAAGTCCTCAGAAAACAAGGTGCAGAAGTCGCTGCCAACCTGTTGGCTTCAGGTATTGAGGTAAGCCCTGTCAGTCAAATGGTTGCTATGATCGCCTACCTGCACAAACTTGGCCGCGATATCAGCCAGGGGCCAGGGGCAGCAGGCCAGGAACCTGAATTGATACCTGTCACACTTCCTTCATCACAGTCCGACCTCGATGCAGGCAAGGAAAACTACCTTAAAATCTGCGCCGCATGCCATGGCATTGAGGGAGCAGGAATTCCTCCGGCATTCCCCAGCCTTGTCGATGGGGAATGGCTGCATGGAAGTTCTCCCGAAGAGGTGGTTCGCTCCATTACCAACGGTTACCCCGAAAAAGGGATGATCGCTTACAAAAACCAGCTGCCGGCAAACCAGATTGAACAAGTGGCCGCATACATTTTAAAAGTACTGAACAATGAAGCTGATTAGCAGTTTACTGGAAAATATCGAAGGCATTGAGAACTGGTACATTGCCGGTCTACTCATCTTTTTTCTGATGTTCATCATTTTCGTGGTGAGAACTTTAAGAAAACCCAGGAAAGAGATGGAAGAGATTAAGAATTCCATACTGGAAGACGACGACAATAATAATAATTAATATAAAATTCCGCACCATGACACCTGACGATAACAACCATATCCATCCCGACGATTTAGACCATGGTCACAACTATGAAGAGCACAACTATGACGGTATTCAGGAGCTTGATAATCCGCCACCAGGATGGATCATGTTTCTTTTTTACCTGACCATAGGAATTTCGATTTTATATGGCGCATACTATTTCTGGATAGGCGTCGGCCCCGACCAGCACCAGGAGTACGAAAGAGCCATACAAAGTGCCCAGGCTACCCTGGAAGCTGACCAGCCTGCAGTGGCACCTGTCTTGCTCTCCAACGAAGCTTCCATGGCAGAGGGAAAAGCCATCTATGCTGCTATGAACTGTGCTGTCTGCCATGGCTCTCAAGGCGAAGGTAATGCCATCGGGCCGAACCTGATCGACGATTACTGGATCCACGGATGCGATCTCGAAGATGTGGTCAACATTATCAAAAACGGTGAACCACTCAAAGGAATGACACCTTTCAAGGCACTTCTCAGTGACGAGAGTATTCAGAAAGTCGCCAGCTATGTGCTGGTAGCAATGAAGGAATACACACCAGAAAACCCAAAGGATCCTCAGGGAGAAAAATGTGAATAGCGTAGCTTATGTCACAGCAAAATGATTCTTTTCGCGACCGACCTACCAATATCGACGAACTGGGATACAGTAAGTGGGTTTATGCAAAACAGCCGTCAGGAAAATGGTACTCCCGCCGTACAATAGTGGGTTGGGGTCTTTTGCTGTTTTTAATAGCCGTCCCGTTCCTGCGTTTCAACGGCCATCCTTTGGTCTTACTGGACATTGCCGACAGAAAATTCATCATTTTCGGTGCCATATTCTGGGCTCAGGATACCTTTATCCTATCGCTTCTCATGCTTTCATTTGTTCTGTTTATCATCCTTTTTACCGTTACTTACGGCAGGGTTTGGTGCGGATGGGCCTGCCCACAAACAATCTTCCTGGAAATGGTTTTCAGACGTATCGAATTCTGGATTGAAGGAGACAGCAAAAAACGCCGGAAGATGGATGCCGGCCCCCTAACCATCGAAAAAATCTGGAAGAAAACACTGAAACACGCTCTCTTCTTCACCATTGCCATTGGCATGACCAACATTTTTCTGATGTGGTTCATCGGCAACGAAAAGTGGTATGCCCTCATCAAAGCACCTGTCAGCGGGAACCTCAGCAACATATCAATAATGCTGGCAGTTTCAGGCTTGTTTTACTGGATCTATGCTTTCTTCAGGGAACAGGTATGCACCATGGTCTGCCCGTATGGACGGATGCAGGGAGTTTTGCTCGACGGCAGGTCAATTGTTGTTACCTACGATTACAAAAGGGGCGAACCACGGGGAGGAAATGCCGCCGGAGACTGTATCGACTGCCGCCGCTGCCTGGCCGTATGCCCGACCGGCATTGATATCCGCAACGGAACACAGTTCGAATGCATCCACTGCACGGCCTGCATTGACGAATGCAACATTGTTATGAAAAAAATGGGCCGGCCGCCCGGACTGATAAGGTATGACTCCTTTATGGGCATCGAAAAAGGACATGTTTCAGTCTGGAATACCCGGAATATAGCCTACTCTGTAGTTTTGGCCGTGCTCGCAGGATTTTTCGTAATTACCCTGGCTAACCGCCCGTCTATAGAGACCACCATTTTTCGCACGCCCGGACTGCTTTACCAGGAAAACAACGACAATACCATTTCAAATGTCTACAATGTAAAAATTGTAAACAAAACCCATCAGGATAAAGAGCTACAGATAAAAATCCTGTCACACAATGGCAGGATAGAACTGGCAGGCAACAGGATTTTTGTGGAAGACCAGGCTATGTTCCAAACCACCATGCTGCTCTTTATCCCCCGGGAGGAAATCACCCGCGATAAATCAACGGTGGAGTTCGGTATTTATGGCGATGACAAACTGATTGAAACCTACAAGGTGACTTTCGTGGGGCCATGAAAATTCATAAAAACTAACAATTATAATGAGATGAAATTTAATTTTGGAACCGGCATATTCTTCTTTGTAATTTTTGCATACAGACAGGACGTCAACCTCGTACACGATAACTATTACGAAAAAGGAGTGGACCATTCCAGCCAGATGCAGATGAAAGTCCGGTCTGCCCCTTTCGCAGGGGAGATTGAAGTAACCGATGATGGGAATTTTATCCGGATTGTTTTCCCTCCCGCACTGGTCGCGGCCATCGAAAGTGGCAATGTCATGTTCTTCAGGCCCTCCGACCATCTCAGGGATGTAAAACAACCTCTGGAACTTGGGGGAAACGTTTTTACAGGCTCAAAGGAGAAGCTGATTCCCGGCAGGTACATCGTTAAAATAACCTGGCAATCCAACAGCCAGGATTTCGAAGTGGATAAATCTTTAATCGTAAAATAATCTCTATGGCAGTAATGCTTTCTGCCCTGCTACTGGGCCTGATGGGTAGTTTTCACTGTGTGGGCATGTGTGGCCCCATTGTACTCGCTTTGCCCCTGCATGGCAACAATGTCTGGGAAAAGATATTCGGAGGATTGCTTTATAACCTGGGGCGCACGGTCACCTACGCAGCCATGGGGGCTGTTTTCGGCCTCCTCGGCCAGGGCTTGAAACTGGTGGGTTTCCAGCAGGTAATTTCTGTAATCATGGGCGTTGCCATGGTGGTATCGGTGCTTTTTCCGGGTTTGTTCCGCAGCCAGTATGACCTGAAACAAAGTTCCTTCAAACTGGTGGCCCGACTGAAAAAGTCAATTATGGAACTGTTCTCTGTCCGCTCGTTTCAGAGTCTTTTCTTTATCGGTTTACTCAATGGGTTACTACCCTGCGGACTGGTTTACATTGCCATTGCCGGCGCCATTGCCACAGGGGGACTGACGATGGGAATCGGGTATATGGTTCTCTTCGGACTGGGAACCATTCCCATGTTGCTGTTCCTGGGGGTGGCCGGAAACCTGGTCAGCACCCGTATCCGACAGCGAATCAACCGGCTTATCCCCATCCTCGTGGTATTGGTAGGCATTTTCTTCATCCTGAGAGGCCTTAACCTGAACATCAAATACCTGAGTCCGACAAAAGACAGAATCGAAAAGCGGTTCGAAAAAAGTCTGGAAGAACAACAGCTTTCTGAAATTCAGGGAAGTGATAATGCAACTCAGATAAAGGGACAAACCCCGGCGTGCTGTAATGCGGAATAATAATGTCGCCGCAATTTGGCAAGGTGCGGTGGGGATAGTTATAGCATCGTTTCTACCATACTAATAATTAACCCAAAAACATAAAAGCCGTGTAACGGCGACA